>SXHE01000531.1 GCA_005773755.1 Planctomycetia bacterium | reverse complement strand
CGGGCCGCGCGGTCGCGGCGAATCGGTGAGCCGATGCAGGTAGCCGGCTTCGCCGCACCGCTTGGGCGATTCCGTGCGCGGGCATATCACCGCGCTCTTATCCGCCGCGACGAGGCACCAGTCGAACTTGCCGCACACCGGGCACGGCAGTTCCCGCGAGACGCGCAGCCACTTCGTTTCGGTGGGGGTCAGTGCTCCCCCTTCCGCAGCTTCGTCCAGGTGAGCCGATCCGGGCAGCCGGCGGCGAGCCACGCGAGCAATTCGGCGCGACGCCAGCGCGGGCACCGTGACGACAGGTACACCGGCAGCGGCAGTTTGCCGGCGCTGTTCATCCTGAAGAACAGCGCGCGGGAGATACCCAGCAGCTTGGCGGCGTGATCGGGGGACAACGCTTCGGCTTCGGGCGCGACGGGCTTAGCCACGGTCCACCGCCTTCCGCCGGCGCGGGCAGTCGAGGGCGTCCGGGAAGACGACGCGGATACCCAGTTCCGCGAGCCAGTCGCGGGCCAGCGATTCGAGCATCCTGTCGCCGGCCTTACGCGCGGCGAGCAGCATCACGAACAGGAACGGCGGGTCGGTCGGGCGCGGGTCACTTTCTGCGTGTGAGTGCATTTCGCACCTCCTTCGCAGAACCCGCCGTCGGTCGGAATATGCCGACGAGAAAATGCCGACGGGCCGGCTTTCACTAGGAAAGCCGGCCCGTCAGGAGCGTTGAATCTTTTCTTCGCCGTCGGAATCCGATTCCGGCCGTCGGAATCAGTCTTCGGAATCTTCGTCGTGCTGGTCGTCATCGGTCACGCGGTTCGGCCGCGTATTGCTCACCAGTCGGGAGCGATCCAGACGTTTCGCGCTGTCGGCCGCGTACATCGCGCGCACCTTCTTCAGTTGCTTCTTCCAGGTGTTCGATTCGCGAACCGTCGATTCCGCGCAGTCCAGATGCTGCGCCCATTGCTCCGATGTCCAGTCGCACGCGAGCCGATTGTCGGTGAGAACCTTCAGCATCCGCGCGTCGATGTTCTTCCCCTTCGTCTTCTTTGCCGCGCTGGTGGTTGTGCCACCCGCGAAAGCTTGTTCCTGATTCTGGTTGGCGGTCTTTTCGGGTTCTGGTTGCGCCGGCAGGGGAACGTTCACAATGGGCGTGAGCAACTCACACGCTTGGTCGTAGCCCGCTTGAATCTGACGAGCTAACCCCCGCAACTCCCGAAACTTCCTTTCCTGTCGCTCCTGAGCAACGGGATTCGGCTGAAGCCACTGCCGCACCTGCAAGCCGGGAACTTCCGGTCCCCACGAATCCGGCGGATCGCACATCGCAATCGGCCTGCCGTTCCAGAGCGAATAGAGCCAGTCGCGAAGAGCGCTGCGCCCGCCGGGAGTCAGCGCGGTGTTGTTGGTGTGCATCCAGTCCATCGCGGCGCTTGCCGTGAGGTTGTGCCGGTCGAGTTCGGCCTTCAGCCGTTCCGTAAATGGTGGCGACGCTTCGCAACGCCACATCGCGAGACAGGTATCGACAACCACCGCCAGTACGTTCGGCAACTCCGCGCTGACGTTGGGCCGTGTCGTGAGATTCAAGAGCACTACGTTCATCCGATCAGCATCATCGGCGGTCGCGGCCGCGAGCAGACACCATGCCGCTTGCGTTGCTACTTGCTCCGGCGTCGGCACGTCGTTCAGCTTAACGGCGTTCGCCATCTCAGCCGGGAACGCGGCCAGCCCCACCTTGCGAAGTTCGGCACCCACCGCGAGACACCGGGCCGCGCAGTTGGCGTCGCAGTCCCAACCGTGTTCAATCGAGGCCAGCGCTTGCTGCAACGGTTGGCGCGCGGTCCAATACTCAGTCGCCAACGGTTCGACGGCAGCGCGGAACCTGTCGAACTGCGAGAACTTCACGAACGGGTCGGGAAGAGCAGGGGAAGTTTCGGGAGAGGAAGTAGACGAAGCCGCCGGATCATTCGACATGAGGTGTTCCTGTGGTGTCGGGCCGGTCGAGCCGGCGCGCCTCACAGGTACAGCGCGCCGGCTCAACCGCGTTGGACATGAGGGGAGCTACCCCACACATCACCCAGCATCCGCAGTGTACACGAGGACATTACACGAAGGGAAGACCGGTTGGCCGCCTTCAGCACTGACGACAATTTCGGTCGGGATATTGCCAAAACAATGTGCAAGGGAATGCATACGGTCCCTCTGTGTGCTCGCGAACTTGGGAACCCCCCTCCCACTGCCGTGAAAACCCCCGTAAGTTTCTGCGTTGCTGGGCACACGGTCCCGCAAGTCGAGGGCCGAGAATATCACCCGCTACCCCATCGGCCTGATTGCGATGAACCGTGCCGACTTCGTGCGGCCGATCCTGAGCGCGAACCCGGCAGCGGGACGTGTACGGGCGGCGCAGGGCCGTGCATTCGCTACTGTGTCTATCACCCCGACTGTTCGCTGTGGGAGCAGCATCGGAACGTCGCACCGGAAGAACCTAAAAGCCGGTGGCGCGATCATCCGCGCGCGTTCGCACTGGCTTTCACCATCGCCAGGATGCCGGCGCGGAGTGCGTCGGGCAACGTGTCCCAGCGCTGGACGAGCAGCGCCAAGTCGGGAGATTTCGCGGAAAGAAACGCCAAGCAGGACGCCAAGCGGTTTTCGGCGTCGTCGCAAGTGTCTTGTGGGTTGCGGGTTTGCGGAGAAGTGCTGACGGTTTGCAAAACCGTCATTCCCCGGTTCAAATCCGGGCGAGGCCTCTGAATCGCTCTCGAACCCCTGGGCAACCAGGGGTTCGTTCGTTGTCACCCGACACGCACGAAAGTCGCTCCGAGCACCCGTGCGAGTTTTCGGTCCGTCCGTCGCGGCCGGTCTCGAACAATCGCTCCTGAACGGGTGCTTATGGCCCCAAGAGTATCATTGCAGCTAATGTGAACGCAAGTGTACTAGCGGCGAGTTTTCTCGGAATCTTCGGCGCGGCCGGTTACTCTCTTGGCTGCTTCTCTCACTCCCAACGAGCACGCCATGCGTACCCCCCGCCTCTCCCGCCGCGACTTCGCCCTCGGCTCCGTGTCCGCTCTCGCAGCCGCGAGTTGGTCCCGCGTGTACGGGGCCAACGAGAGCCTCCGGCTCGCCTCCGTCGGCGTCGGCGGCAAGGGCTGGGACGACCTGAACCAGATCAGCGCCAGCCCGAAGGTCAGCGCCGCCGCGCTGTGCGATACCGACGAGAGCGACAAGTTTCTCGGCCGCGCCGCGACCAAGTTCAAGGACGCCAAGACGTTCACCGATTGGCGCAAGCTGTTCGATCAGCACAAGACGTTCGACGCGGTGTCGGTCTCGACGCCGGACCACATGCACGCCCCGGTCGCTCTGCCCGCGATGGCGCTGGGCAAACACGTCTTTTGCCAGAAGCCGCTGACGCACACGGTTCACGAGGCCCGGCAGATGAAGCTGGCCGCGAAGAAGTACGGCGTCGTGACGCAGATGGGCAACCAGATTCAGTCGCACGAGGCGTACCGCACCGCGGTGAAACTGGTCCGCGACGGCACCATCGGGAAGGTGAAGGAGGTCCACTCGTGGCAGAGCGGCAAGATGGGGTGGATCCTCGCCCCCGACCGGCCGAAAGGCGCGGACCCGGTGCCGGAGAAGCTGCACTGGGACGAGTGGCTCGGCTCGGCCCCGTCCCGGCCGTACAAGAAGAGCCTGTACCACGATTTCAACTGGCGCGCGTGGCAGGACTTCTCGAACGGGCAGCTCGGCGACTTCGGGTGCCACATCCTCGACCCGGTGTTCATGGCGCTCGGCCTGACCGCGCCGACGACCGTGCGCGCCAAGCGCTCGGAGATGAACCGCGAGGTGTGGTACAGGTCGTCCGTGGTCGAGTACGAGTTCCCCGGTACGGATCGCACCGCGGACAAGACCGTGAAGGTGACGTGGTACGACGGGGAGGGGAAGGGGCCGGCGCGAGACAAGCTCGGCCTCAAGGCCGACGTGAAACTGCCCGGTTCCGGCTCGCTGCTGATCGGTACGAAGGGGTCGCTAATGGTCCCGCACGTCGCAATGCCGAAGCTACTGGTGGACGGGGACGCGCCCGCGATTAAGCCGGAAGCGGCGGTGAACCACTACACGACGTGGGCCGACGCGTGCCGCGGCGAGGGCAAGACGACCTCGCACTTCGATTACGCCAGCGCGCTGACGGAAGCCGTGCTGCTCGGCACCGTGGCGCTTCGCGTGCCGGACGAGACGCTGAAGTGGGACACCGCGGCGCTGACGGTGACGAACTCGAAGGAAGCGACCGCGCTGCTGACGAAGCCCTACCGCAAGGGCTGGGAACCGAAGTGGGTCTAGGGCGGGCCGCGATCCCGAAATCGCTGGTTTGGTCTTCGCCCTGAAGGGGCGTGCTTCCTCAGCCCCGGCCACCGGCCGGGG
>SXHE01000530.1 GCA_005773755.1 Planctomycetia bacterium | reverse complement strand
GAGCACGTCTTCGAGCGTAATGAGACCGAGCACGGTGCCCGCGGCGTCGCGCACCACGGCCATCGGCCGGTGCGACTTGCGGAACAGGCGGAACGCGTTGGCGACCGGTTCGTCCGGGTCGAGGAACGTCGCCGGGTACAGCGCGTCTTCGAGCACCACCGCGCCGGACGTGCTGAACAGGAAGAACAGGTCTTTGGTGTTCACGATGCCGACGATCTTGTCCGGGGTGCCGTCGAACACGGGCATCCGCGTGTGCGCGCCGAGCCGGGCGATTTCGAGCACCTTGTCCGGGTGCGTCGCCACGTCGAGCGCGGACATCTTCTCGCGCGGCACGAGGCAGTCGCGCACCTTCTTGTCGGCCAGCGCGAAGACGTTTAGCACCATATCGGCCTGGTCCGAATCGATCAGCCCGGCCTCCTCGGTGTCCGACACCAGAATGCGCAGTTCGTCCACGGTATGAATCTCGCCCTCCTCGCCGTCGGCTTTGTACCCGAGGCGGCGGAGGAACCACGAGCTGGAGCCGTTCATCAGCCGGATCAGCGGCCCGGTGCAGCGGGCGAACACGAGCACCGGCCCGGCCACCCACAGGCCGATGCGCTCGCTCGATTGCAGCGCCGCGATCTTCGGCATCTGCTCGCCGAACACGACGTGCATGTAGGTGATGAGCGAGAGCGTGATGAGGATGGACGCGGCCCGACCCCACTCGGCCGGCAGCCCGGTGAACAGCGGGTGGATGATGCTGTGAATCGCCGGCTCGCTGACGAACCCCAGCGCGAGGCTGGCGACCGTGATCCCGAGCTGGCACGCGGCCACACTCCGGTTCAGGTCGGTGATCGCGGCCAGCAGCGACGCGGACCCGACCCGCTTCTGGTTTACCAGTTCTTCGACGCGCGAGCCGCGGATCGCGACCAGCGCGAACTCGGCCGCGACGAAGAACCCGTTGATCGCGACCAGAATGGGAATTGCGACCAGCCCGATGACGAGCTTGGTGGGGTCGGCGTCGCCTGCATCCGCGAAGACTGCAAGAGTGGAAGGGTGAATTATCGTCGCGCTCGCGGGCCACGGCGGGGGCAGCACCCCGGCCGTCGAAACGGTGCCGCGATCGCCCATCGCGACCGCGTGGCGCGGTGTATTCTATCAGCAACCCGGCCCGGAGGAGCGAGGCTCCGTGAGGTCGCCTGTGTCTTCGCGGTCCGAGTGGATTTTCTGGCACTCGGCGGTGTTCCCGCCTACGCTAATCGTCACTCCGCCGGTCAACATCCCCTCTCCACTTCTCGGCGGGGCACTCGCGAGGGTTCACTCATGTTGCGTCGCGCACTGTTCGCGCTCGCCGGGGTCGTCGCTGCGGCGATGCTCACCCCCACCCGCGCCGCCGAAGGCGACCTGACGGGCAACTGGCAGTTCTCCACCACCACGGCCGCGGCCGACTCGACCGCGTGCATCATCAAGGTCGAAACGAAGGACGGGAAGCCGACCGCGAGCGTCGTCTTCGCCCCGGAGAACATCGAGGTGAAGGTCTCCGAGTTCCGCGTCACCAACTCGCAGGTGTTCTTCAAACTGAAGCAGGTGCGCACGGTCGGCAAGCAGAGCCTCACGAGCGAGTTCGCGTTCGTCGGCGTGCGGGGCACCGACGCGAAGGTCGTGCTCGGCAGCGCCGGCACCGCGACTGCGCGCACCCGCGCGAAGCTCGTCGCCACCACGAAAGACACGCTCGGCAAAGACGAACTCCTGGTGCGGCACCCGGTCGTCGAACCGATGGCGCAGGCCAATGCGCTCAACAGCAAAGCGGCGATCGCGCAGAACAAGGCGCTCATTGAGAAAGACGCGGAGAAGCGAAAGGACCTGCTGAAGGAGGCCGCGGCGGCACGCAAGGACGCCGAGGAGAAGACGCCCGACCTGTACCGCGAAGTGGTCGCGAAGCACATGCACTTCCCGGCGGCGTTCGATGCCGCGAGCAACCTGCTGCGCAACGCGAAGCGCCTCAAGCTGACCGCAGACGAGGCCGAGAAACTGGTCAAACTGATTCAGAAGCACGCGGACCCTTACGGCTCGCTGTTCGGCGGTGTTGTGCTCGCGCCGGTCGCGGACGAGCTGATTGCCGCTGGTCTCGAAACGGTCGCGCTGGCCGCGATCGAACCGAGTGCGAAGGGGCTGTCGAAGGACGACCCGGTCGCGGCGCGGGTCGCGGTGCTGACCGCGTACCAGAACGCGCTAGCGAAGGCCGGCAAAGCGGACGCGGCCAAGACCATCGCCACGGAGGTTGCGAAGCTCGAAACGGTGCTGGACGAGGAGTACACGAAGGCGGTGCCGCCGTTCAAGCCGACCGCGTTCGCCGGCCGCAAGGACAAGAACGCGAACCAGGTCGCGGTGTTCGAGCTGTTCACCGGGGCGCAGTGCCCGCCGTGCGTCGCCGCTGATGTCGCCTTCGACGCGCTACTGAAGAGCTACAAGCCGAGCGAGTTGATCCTGCTGCAATACCACGTTCACATCCCCGGCCCGGACCCGCTCACCAACGCCGCCACGGTCGCGCGCGGCCGGTACTACGGCATCACGAGCGCGCCGAGTTCGTTCTTCAACGGCACCCGCGCCGCGGCCGGCGGCGGGGGCATGGCCGCGTCCGAAAACAAGTTCAAGCAGTACGCTGGCGTCATCGACCCGATCCTCGAGAAAACGGTCGAGGTGAAGGTGGGTGGCAAGGCGACGCGCACCGGCGACAAGATCGACGTCGCGCTCGAAGTGGTCGGCTGCGACGGCGACGACATGAAGCTCCGCGTCCTCGTGGTCGAAGAGAACGTCCGCTACGTCGGCAGCAACCAGATCCGGTTCCACCACCACGTCGTGCGCGCGATGCCGGGCGGCGCGGACGGCGTTGCGATCAAGGACAAGGCGTTCAAGCACACCACCAGCACCGATCTCGCCGAGGTGCGCACGGCCCTCACCAAGTACCTGGACGACTACGCCGCGAACACGCGACCGTTCCCGAAGGCCGACCGGCCGATGGAGATGAAGAACCTGAAGGTGATCGCGCTCGTTCAGAACGACAAGACGAAGGAGATCATTCAGGCGGTGCAAATCGAGGTCGAGGGCAAGGTGGGTGGCGGGCGGTAACGCGCCGCTCGCGTGGGGCCGGCAGCCCGCTGTTGCGTCGCGGGTGCCGGCCGATTGATGGCGCACGTATTACTTCTCCGGTGGGCTTCGGCTATTCTGTCACGGCGTTGTCCTCTCCGTGCCACCGGTGCTGTCGGGGTTGTGACCCCCACAGCGCCGGCGCAATAGCGATAATCCCATGACCGAGTTTGTCGAAGTCGCCTTGTGGCTGGTCAGTGGGTTCGCGGCGTTTGCCGCGCTCTCGT
Organism: Planctomycetia bacterium; assembly: GCA_005773755.1. GTDB lineage: Bacteria > Planctomycetota > Planctomycetia > Gemmatales > Gemmataceae > Gemmata. Next base: position 450 of record SXHE01000530.1, on the reverse strand, counting down.
GGCTGTACCCGCCGCTGCTGCGCCCGGTGCTGTGGCTGTTCGCGCACACCTGCTACCGGTTCCGGGTGTACCACCGCGACCGCGTGCCCGCGACCGGCGGCGCGCTCATCGTCGCCAATCACGTCAGCTACATCGATTGGCTCGTACTGTGGCTCGCGTGCCCGCGCCGCGTCACCTTCGTGACCTGGAACACCTACTACCGTAACCCGGTGCTGCGGTTCTTCCTCTCGTGGGCGCGTCACAACACCATTCACGTCGATGATCGCGTGGGCCGCGTTCACGCGGTCGCGGACGCACTGAAGCGCGCGGCCGAAGCGCTGGACGCGGGGCGGGTGGTGGTGATGTTCCCCGAAGGCGCACTGACCCGTACCGGGCAGATGCTGCCCTTCCGCCGCGGCGTCGAGCGCGTGCTGGCGCAGGTGCAGGGCGCGGTTGCCGTGATCCCGACCG
>SXHE01000529.1 GCA_005773755.1 Planctomycetia bacterium | reverse complement strand
CCTTGAGTGCCAGCAGCGCCGCGAGGTGGACGACGACGGCGGTGAGCCCGCAGCACCGGGCCAGGATCATGCCGAAGCTGTACTGGGCCAGCGTCGTCCGGTGGTGCGGCTTGAGCGTGGCGAACCGGGTATCGATACACGCCTTCCAGCTATAGAATGCGGAATCGTGGGGCATGGATGTGGTCCCGAACCGTTGGAGGTAAGAGACCGATAGTTTAGGCCCATCCGTGCCTCACGCACTACACACCCGTTAACCTACACCTGCAAGGCCCCCTCCCTTCAGGGAGGGGGTTGGGGGGTGGGTTCTTCGCCACTATCGTAACGACATCCCTTCTCTTCAGGGAGGCCGCATGTTTGCCGACAACCTCTTCCTCAAGATCATCGACAAGACGATCTCCGCGAAGATCGCCTACGAGGACGACCTGTGCCTCGCGTTCCACGACATCAAGCCGCAAGCGCCGGTCCACGTGCTCATCATCCCCAAGAAGGTGATCCGCACGCACGACGACGCCGCGGCCGAAGACCAGTGGCTGCTGGGCCACCTGCATCTGGTCGCGGTGAAACTGGCGAAGCAGTTCGGGCTGGCGGAGGGCTACCGGCTCGTCATCAACTGCAACGAGCACGGCGGGCAAACCGTTCCGCACCTCCACATGCACCTGCTCGGCGGGCGCGACATGACCTGGCCGCCGGGCTGAACCCATGACCGATTCCGAACTGCGCGCGGTGCTGGGCGAACGCATCGCGGGTGTGCGCGCTCGCATTGAAGCCGCTGCCCGCCGCGCCGGGCGCGACCCCAACGGCGTCACACTGGTTGCCGTCACGAAGACAGTGTCGGCGCACGTGGCCGCGCTGGTGGTGGAGTTGGGCGTGACCGACCTGGGCGAGAGCCGGCCGCAATCGCTGTGGCAGAAGGCCGACGCCGTGCCCGGCTCGACGTGGCACCTGATCGGCCACCTGCAGCGCAACAAGCTCGACCGCACGATCCCGCTCGTGTCGCTGATGCACTCGGTCGATAGCGAGCGACTGCTGCACGCGCTCGACGCCTTCGGCCGCGCGCGCGGCGCGCCGGTGCCGGTGTTGCTCGAAGTGAACTGCAGCGGCGAAGCGGCGAAGGGCGGGTTCGCCCCGGACGCCGTGCCCGTCGCGCCGCTGCCCGGCGTTCAGGTCCGCGGGCTGATGACGATGGCCGCGCGGGACGGCGACCCGCGCACCACCTTCGCGCGCCTGCGCGAACTGCGCGACGCGCTCGTGCCCGGCGGCGAACTGTCGATGGGCATGAGCAACGATTTCGAGGTCGCGGTGGAGGAAGGCGCGACCCTCGTGCGCCTCGGCACGACGCTGTTCGAGGGGCTGGAATAAGGCATTGGCCGGCTGATTGCGCAGAGAAGACGCAGATGAAATCCGATCAGACAGAATGCAGGGTTTGAAACCCAACTCTCTTCTGCCTGATCGGATTTCATCTGCGTCTTCTCTGCGCAATCAGCCGGCCAATCTTACTTCTTCGCCTTCTGATCCAGCAAGTAAGCGAGGATGTGGTACAAGTCCTTCTCCGGGATCGTGTCGGCGAGGTTCGCGGGCATCGCCGAGAGCTGCGTTTCGCGGTTGGTCGCGATCTCGTCCAGCGGGATGCGCTGCTCCTTCCCTTCCAGGTCCGCGACCACCAGCACCTTGCCTTCGACGCGCAGCATGAGGGCCGTTAGCGTCTTGTCGTTGGTCAGCGTGATGGAGCGGGCGCGGAACGCCTGATCGACGTTCCGGTTCGGGTCGAGCACGTCTTCGAGCAGGCGCTCCGTACCGCGAACGCCGATGCCGTCGAGCTGCGGGGCGATCTTCCCGCCCATGTCGCCGACGCGGTGGCACGCGGCGCAATGTTTAGTAAACAGCTTCGCGCCCTCCACCTTGTCCGGCTTGAAGGCGGCGAACTCGGTCGCGCGGGTCTTGAGCAGGTTCGCGATCCGCTGATCGGCCGGCGGCAGGTTTTTCGTCAGGCTGGCGACGGTCTTTTCCCAGTCGGGCGCGTTTTGCGCCTTGAGGCGTTCGAGGATCGCTTTCTCCTGAAGCAACCGGGCCGGGGCTTTGCCCTGCTTGATCGCGTCGAACAGGATGTCGGAGCCGGTGAGCGTGCTCGTCATCGAGAGGCCGACGTTCACCGCGACGCGGTACGGCACGTTCTTGAGGGCGTTGATGACGTCCGAAATCGCATCGGGGTTGTTGGACGCGACCAGCGCCAGCATGAACCGCTCGCGCACCGCTTCGGGCGTCGTGCCCTTCTTGATCTGGTCGCGCACCGCGGTGGCGTCGGCTGGCGCGTATAGCAACAGCACCTCGGCCGCGGCACCGCGCACCTCGGCCGTCAATCGCTCGGTTTCGACGATCCCGCTCAGGAACTTGGTGTCGATGGTCAACTTGAGTTCTTTCCCGATGCTGCGCCGCTCCACGACCGTTGGCAGTGCGGTCAGCACGTTCGCCCCCCAAAGGAACAGCTTGATGTGGGAGTTTTCAGGGTAGGGGTTCAACGACGTCACATCAGAGTGAAGCATCTTGTCGTTCGCGGCCTTCGCCAACAATTCTGCTGTAACTTTGTCGAGTTTGGTTCCCCGCGCTTGTACGCCGCGGAAGCCGGCGCGAACCGCGTCGAGGCTCTTGAAGTCCATCGAGAGGTGCGCGAACAGCGCCGCCTCTTGACCGGCGGTGCCGTAGCGCGCGATGTGTTCGGCGCTCGCGTTCAACTTGTCCGCGGGGATCGACTTCGCCTTGAGACGGCCCAGCAGGTACTTCGCGGACTTCTCGTTCGGGATCGCGGTCGCCAACTCTACGAAGGTGGCGTCGTCGCCTTCGGGCCACGCGTTGGCGTCGCGGAGGCAGTTGCGCAGCGCGACCTTCGCGGCCATGCGCAGGTGCGTGTCGTCGGGGGCGCACTTCTTCAGCACCGCCAGCACCGGCTTCACGAAGTCCGCGTGCGGGTGCGCGATCACCGCTTCGACGCAGGCCCGCGTCTGGTGGATCGAGTCGAACGACTTGAAGATGTCGAGCAACAGAGCGCGTTCCTCGGCGCCCCACTTCTCGCGGCTAGACAGTGCGCGGACGAGGTGCCCGGTGAGGTGCTCCGGCTTGAGCTTGTTCGCCGGGACTTTGACGTAGTCCACGAAATCCTGGTACTCCCTTACTCGGGGCGATTTCTTTCCGGCCTCCTCAAGAAAGAAAATCCACCCAGCGACCGACGCGGTGCGATCTGGGTTCTTCGTCATCCTCTCGAGTGGCCCGTCTCCAAGCGTTAGATCCTTGCCCTCGATCAACCGCTGCCGGAGCTGGTGGCCGGCCATGAACCGCACGGTCAGGTTCGGGTGGAACAGGTCGCCCACCAGTTCCTCGTCGGTTGCCTTCGTGAAGTCGGCGCGGTGGAACTTCGCCGCGGGTGCGGTGCCGTCCTTGCCCTTCCACACGATGCGCCAGAGCCGGCCGCGGTCCTTGTCGCGGCGCGGGTCTTTCAGATCGACTTCGTAGTGACCGATGATCTTGTTGTAAAAGTCCGCGACGTACAGCGCGCCGTCCGGCCCCAGCTTGATGTCCACCGGGCGGAACCAGCGGTCCTTGCTCGTCATGAAGTCGGGCAGCTCCTTTGCCACGGGGCTTGCGCCCTTCCACTCGATGCGGTCGGCGCTGATGCAGTTGCTCACCACGTCGCCGAGCAACATCGTGCCGAGGTACTCCTTCGGGAAGTGGTCGGCGTCGTACCACACCAGCCCGCACAGCCCGGTGCTCTTGTGCGGGTGCGCGGTGACGTGCGGGGCGAAGCCCAGCCCGTCGTGCGGCTTGCCGAAGCTGTCGTAGTACGCGCCCGGAATCAGTTGGGTGATCGGCTTCGAGTGGCAGTCCGCGGTGTACAGGTTGAAGTACGGGTCCACGGCCATGCCGAACGGGTTCACCTGCCCGCGGGTCCACACCTCGATCTTCGAGCCGTCGGGCCGGAACCGGACCGTGTTCCCGCTGTGCATCTTGATCGTGTTGCCGCTCTTGTCCTTCACCGTACTGTCGTTGTTGAACCCGTGGCACGAGTACACCCAGCCGTCGGGCATCAGCGTGTACGAGTTGTACATGCCGTGCGTGTCGCGCTGGCCGAACCCGCTGAACAGCACCTCGAACCCGTCGCTCTTCAGCACCCCGTCCTTCTCCGCGATCTTGTATTTCCGAATCTCGCCGACGCTCGAAACGAGGACGCTCTTGCAGTCCGGCAGCGGCAGGATGCCGATGGGGATGTTCAGGTCGCTGGCGAAGGTCTGCACCTTCCCGGCCTTGCCGGTCTTGGGGTCGAAGTCCGAGAGGACGAACACCTTGTCCGTCGGCTTGCCGGTGGTCGCGAACGGGTAGTGGTACGAGGTCGTCACCCACATGCGGCCCTTCGGGTCGAAGGCCATCTGCATCGGCTTCTGGACGTCCGGTTCGCTGGCGATCAGTTGCACCTCGAAGCCCGGCGGCACGACGAACTGCTTGCGCTCGTCTTCGGGCGACAGCGGATCGGTGGGGGCCAGTAGGTTCGGCGGCAGGTTCGGCGGCTTGGGCTGCGCGAACGCTGGCGCGAAGAAGGCGAGAAGAACGGAGCAGGAGAGAGCGGACCGCATGCGCGGGCCTCCGGGGAAGGTGCGGACGGACCGCTGCTAGTATGGGGATGCGGGAGCCGGTTCGCAACCGCCTCGCGACGGGCCGACCCGGTACCCCAACGTTTTGCCGGTCGCGCCCGACCGGTCGAATCAGATCAGTTGGTGGAGCATTTTCTCCGCCCACTTCTGCTTGTTTTTCAGCGCCAGAATTACGCTCCCCATCTGGTGGGCGCTCGCGGCCCCGCCGCCAAACGGGTTGAACGCGCTCGGGGTCATGAACCGCTCCGTCTTGCCGATGTGCCGGCCGAAGTTGCCGACCGGGTCGGTCCACAGGATCATGTTGAACCCGTTGGCCTCCCCCTTGGGCTTGATCCCGGTGAACGGGATGTACTCGACGTTGCCTTTCATCCCCGGGGCGTTGAAGGTGACAAACGGCACGCACCGCAGGTACCCGATCAGTTGCGCCAGCCCGCCGCCGAGGGAGTGCCCGACGATCGAGAGTGGGCGCCGCCGGTTCCCGCTCCCGCCGCACAACACGCGCTCGGCCACCTCGACCATTTCGGCCGCTGAGTTCGCCTGGCTCGGAATCATGTTGAGGGCGATCTGCACGTCGTTGACGAGCCAGTCGTTCTTGATGGTCGGTCCCTTGGTCTGGCTGCCCTTGTACACGCAGACCACTTCCTTGTCGTTGTCCAGAATCGCCCCCTGGAACCCGTTACCCGCGGTGCCCGCCTGCCAGAACCGGACCGCCCACCCCGGACAGTTCTCCGACATCTTTTTCAGCATGTCGCTCTCTTCGAGACTGTAAATCGCCGAGGCCATGTACGCATAATCCATGAGCGTTGCCATCGCATCCCCCACGAGTGGAACGGCGGTTGGTGACAGGCGCGTCGCAGTGACGACCCGAAGTGTGTGTTCGGTCTGTTAAGTTTCCGCATTTCCACCACCCAGGTCAAACACTTTCTCGTCCGGCGCGCCCGGCGGGCGCGGAACTGCGCGGGCAGTACGGGCCGGGGCGGTTGTGTGCCCCGCGCGTGAGTCGGGGATTTTTCCGCGCCGCGGGGAAAAATCCGTGATAGGATCGCGGCTCATCGGGCGTAATCTAGGCATCCAACACGGGTCGCGAGTCGACGACCCGAAACGAAACGGGTTCGAGTCCGGGGCGAACGCCCCACAACGAGGAGCAGGGTCATGCCGATCTATTTGAAGTACAACGACGGGGCGATCAAGGGCAACGTGACGGAGAAGGGGCACAAGGAGTGGGTCGAGGTGAACTCCTTCCAGTGGGGCGTCGGGCGCGGGATCGGGTCGCCGGTCGGCCGGTCCGCCAACCGCGAGGCCTCGGCCCCGTCCGTCAGCGAGATCGTCGTGACCAAGATGATGGACAAGTCGTCGTTCGCCTGGCTGCAGGAAGGGCTCAAGGGCAAGGGCGTGAAGTGCGAGATCCACTTCTGTGCGACCGACGCCGGCCAGCTTAAGACCTACGCGACGTACAAGCTCGAGAACTGCATGATCAGCGGGTACTCGGTCAGCAGCGGCGGCGACCGGCCGACCGAGAGCATCTCGATCAACTTCACCAAGGTCGAGTTCATGTTCGCCGAACAGGGCATCGACAACGCCCCGACCGAAACCCCGCGCATCTCCTACGACCTGGCCGAGGCCGTCACCGGCTGATCCCGAGTCGAACCGCCGGATGCGGGCACAGGGCTTCCGCCCGGTGTACCTTTGTGGCACGCGCCCCTCCCGTTT
>SXHE01000528.1 GCA_005773755.1 Planctomycetia bacterium | reverse complement strand
GCCGTGTTCACTACTTCGGTGGAAGTGGCCGCACATGCTGACGTACTTCGCCCGCAGGTACAGCCACCGCGCCGGCATCACCCCGCCGCCCCCGCGGTACGCGTGCCCGGGTCCCAGACCCTGCTTGCCGAGCGCGATCACCCGCCTATCCGTCACCCACTCCGCACCCACGTCCTTGAAGTGCAGCAGCGCCGGGAGGTCTATCCCTTCCAGCCCGAACAAGGCCGGCGCGCGCCGGATGACATACCGGTTTAGTCGCTCTTCGTGGTTCCCTTCCTTCAGGATCAGCCGCGTTTTGGGGAACTGATCGCGAATCCAGGCCAGCAGCTTCTTGCCCGTCTCGACTTCCTCAACGTAGCGCGGCGCGGTCGGGTCTTTGTCGTGATCGCTGATTTCGTGCGAATCGAGTGTATCCCCGTTGAGGATCACCCCCACCACGCCCCGCCGCTTCGCCTCACTCGCGGCAAGCTCAATCGTCGTGCGGTCGTGGTACGGCGCGTGAATGTCGGATAGCACGAGCCAGGAACCGGGCGTGTCGATCACGAACGGCTCGTAACTCTCCGGGTGCGGAGCCGGCATCCCGAGCGCGGCGGCCGTCGCCTCGTGCTTCGCGACGGGCAGTTCCGCCGGAATCCGTCGCGCGGCCAGAACCGGCTTCGCCCGCGCGGTCGATGCGCCCACTTTCGGCATTGACGCCCCCGCAAAAGGAAATCGGCTTCAGTGGGTTAGACTGAAGCTGAAGTTAACAGCCGTACACAGTGTTCACAAGGTCGCTACTTGCGCGGTCAGATGGTCGCGTCCGGCGCGACGGGATCGGAGATCGGCAGGGCAGGGAGTTTCAGTCCGAAGATAGCCGCGATCACCGGCCCCCACTTCAGCAGCAGTTCAAGCAGCTTGCCGTCACCCAGCTTCACCTTGTCCGGCCCGTCGCCGACGTTCAGGTTGAAATACAGTCGGAACACAGTCGCCTCCCGTTTGAGTGTTTATCGCAGTCGCACGCCACTAACCGACACCGCCGGAATCTGTGTCGGAATCCATTCCTCAGAGGTTGCTACGGTCGGGCGCAGTTTCCGCGCCACGGCCGCCGAACAACCATACATCGCGGCCTTAGCCCCACGCTGCTGGGTGCAACACACCACGGCGATTAGCTCGCCGGTCGTCGCGTCGAAAATCCCGCCGCCGCTGTCGCCGCTCGAAACGCTCAGGTGCATCGTGAGTTGCCCGCGCGAGTTTTCCGCAGCCGTAACCTCGCCGTCTTCGCGGTTGCCCGGCTTGTCGATCCCGTAGCCCATGTGCCAGATTTTCGCGCCCGCGGCCGGGTTCTTCTCCGCGATCACGGCGAACGGCACATCCTCAATCGCCGCGTCGGTCACGAGCCAAGCGCAATCAGGGCCGCCGTCCTCAATCTCCTTACTCTTGAAGGCCACACGGACGCCGATCTTGCGGCCGTCTTTGAGGTACAGCGTACCCTTCTCGCCAACCGTCGAAACACAGTGTGTCGCGGTCAGCACGTCCCACTTGCCATCAGTGCGGCGCGGGCCGATCACGGTAGCCGTACACCCGGCTGAACCGAACTGGATGCGGCCAATAGCCGCGACGGGATCGGGCTTCTTCGCGCCCGGTTGCTTCGGCGCGGGCGGGACAGGCTCAATCTTGGGGGGCGACTTGGCGCAGCCGCATTCAATCTCAACGGAGACGGTGCGCTCTTCGACGGAGAGCGCGCCGTCCGGCCCGCTCGTGATAATCAGCAACTCAACGAGGTACTGACCGGGCGGTGCTGTGAACTCCAACATGCCGCGCGGCGAGGTCGCGCGGCTCACGTCCTTAGCGGGAGTTACCCGCCAGATCAGCGCCGCCTTCGGGCTAACGTCGTCGGCCTGAATGCGCACGATCTTGTACGGCTTCACCTTCAGATCGGCCGCCGGCGCATCAGCGGAGAGAAAGAGGCCAGTGCCCAAGCCCAGCAACACGAACAAGGCGACAGCATGCCGCAACATCACACAGCCCCCGGAGGTTGCGCGCCGCGTGTCGGCGCGCTATCATCCCCTATGCGATTCGGGGTTGCTGTGTCCGCTACGCCGGCCGCCCGGCCAGCAGATCGAACACCCGCGATTCGCGCGGGATGGCATCGCACCGGCGCGGTTCGGCACCGGGGAATAGCTTGGATTGGCACCGGTGAACGACGTAATCGGCTCCACCGTGCGCGCACACGAACGCCGGCTGAACCCAATCCGCCGGCCCGATGCACCGGTAAGGCGACGCGCCCGCAGCCAGCGCGACCCGCCAACAATCCTGATCCCCGTAGACGTGACAGAAGTAGAAGTCGCTGTGCTGGCACAGCCAGTGCGCGACCGCGAGCGTGCGCCACGCCGCGCGCGTGTCGATCAGCAGTTGCCCCCCCTGCACGGCCGGGACGCCGGCCGCCCCGCCCGGCCACACCGCCGGCCACTTCACGCACCCGTCCATGTGCGGGAGGTCGGACCAGAAGGCGAACGGCTCGCTATTCGTCAGCAGACCGAACAGGGGCGCGGGATCGGCCACGCAGTAAGCGTCAGCGTCGAGGAACAGCACATGCTGGAACCCGGTGTGCGTCAGCGCGTAGAGCTTCGATTCCCACCCGCCGCGCCATTCGTTTTGGTACTCAACCCGGTTGTCGTTCAGCCGCCGCGCCGTCGCGGTCGCGTCCACGATGTCCACGTTCAGCCCGGCCACGTCGCGCGCGCTCACCGGTTCCAGCGCGCCCCGGTGCCACACCTCAACCGGGAGGTTGCAGCCGGCCTCACGCAACAGCCGCACGCCGACGACGATTCCCGGCCAATACTTCCCGCCGCCCACGGTCACGATGCCGTCGCCCGCGCGGGCCGGCGTCGACATCGTGACCGCCACGAGCGCGCGGAGCGCCGCGCGGTGGCGGGCCACCGACGCCGGCCCGCGCCGGTGTTCGATGGTCGGCGGCCACACCTCGGGCGCGGGAATCGGGTCGGAAATACCGGGTAGGAATGCGGACATTCACACCTCCACTCAGCCGGTCAAGTAATCCGAATCGTGCCCACCGCGCCGGCCGCGCCATTGCCGAGCGAATCGCCGCCGCCACCAGCGCCAGCACCGCGTGTCGCTTCAGCTTGGCCTTCACGTCGGCGGTCGCCAGTCCCGTTCGGCCACACACACCCACGGCACCCGGCGCAGGCCGGTGAAGCCCTCGTTGGCGAATAGCGTGACCTGATGGTCCATCAGGTCACGGACACCGGCCGCGGTGCGCCGGTGACGGGGCAGCCGGAACAGCCACCCGCACGCGCCCCCGTCCGGCAGTCGGCCCAGAACCGCGACCCGCCCGCCGGCGCACGGCCCGCACCTCACGGCATCGTCCCCACGAGCAGCCACACATCGACGCTGCCGGCCGTGGCCGCGTCCAGGTTCGCGCCCATACACACAGCACGGAGCCGGATCGAGGTCGCACCCGTCATGCTGGGCGTACTCACCTGTCCAATCGGCGGGCCGCCCATCCCCGACCCGGTGAAGCCCGTGCCCATCGGCCGCACGTAGTAGAAGTTGTTCCCCGGCGCGGCGAACACGTCCAACAGCGAGCCGTAGTCGTCGTAGCCAGCGGACGTGTAGCCGACGTACAGGCTGTAGGTCATCAGCCCGCCGCCGGCAAACGCCGCGCTGTGCTTCAGTACCAGCCGTTCGATGCTCCCCTTTGCCGGCAGCGCGTACAACTCAATGTTGTTGTCGGTGTTGGCGGCCGCGAGGTCGGTGTAGGTTTTGGTGATCTTGACCCATTTCGGATACTCGGTGCCGACGCTCGTGAGGCCCAGGTCGGTCATGAAGTCGGCCGCGCTGCGCAGCGTGACACTGTTGTCCGCGTTGAACCGGGCGAACGTGATCGCGCCGGGGTTCGTCACGGTGAACATCGCCTGTCCGACCGTCGTGCCGCCGAGCGTCGTCAGCGTCGCGCCCGCCGACGTGTCATCCAGCACCGTGGCCGCGAACGCACTGACGGTCACGTCGGCCGCGCTGATGTTCAGCGTGCGCGAGGCGTCGCCGGTGACGATCGTGAATTGCCGATTGGCCGTCAGGTCGCTGCCGGGCGCAATGGTGAGTGCGTGACTGCCGCTCGTGTCGAGCGCCTTCAGCCCGGTGTTGGGGAACGTCAGCCCGGTAGTGAGCGTGTCGCCGTCTTCGATCGCGCCGCCGGACGCGATCCCGAACGCGCGCCGCCGCCCACCGAGTGAGCCGTTGCGGTCGGCCGTCACCTCGCCGGCCAGCAGCACGAGATAGACCGCGTTTGCGGTTGGGGTCGCGGCCGCGCCCGCCGACGTGACCACCGTGAGGAGGCACGTCGTCAATTCGTCGGGCGGGACCGTCGTGTGGGATTGCGGATCGAGGATCGTGGCCGCGTAGCACTGCGAGAGAACCTCGCCCGCCCCGGCCGCCGTCGCGCTGTCGCACCGCACCAGCCGCAGCCGATCACCGGCGCGGCGCGCGGCCGCGCCGCGCGTTGTGTCCCCGCCATCGCGCAG
>SXHE01000527.1 GCA_005773755.1 Planctomycetia bacterium | reverse complement strand
CGTGAAGCCGTGGCTCGACGCCAAGCGCGCGGCCGACTCCAAGTACAAGGTCATGGGCATCGGCCACCGCGTGTACAAGGTGAAGGACGCCCGCGCCACGGTGCTGCAGGAGATCGCGGAGCACGTGTTCGCCGAAACGAGTCGGCCCAAGAACTACGAGACCGCGCTCGAACTGGAGCGGGTGTGTGCCGGCGTGTACGGGCCGAAGGGCATCTACCCGAACGTGGACTTCTACTCCGGCGTGGTGTATCAGGCGCTCGGCATTCCGACCGACGTGTTCACCCCGATCTTCGCCATCGCCCGCGTCGCCGGCTGGCTGGCCCACTGGACCGAGCAACTGGTGGGCAACCGCATCTTCCGCCCCGAACAGATTTCCACCGGCAAGACCGGCGTGAAGTACGTCCCGCTGGAACAACGGCCGTAACGGAGTAGGCGGGTGTTCCACTACACCGACAAGAGCGGGTACAATGCGATTGTGTCGCAGGTGGTTTGGCGCTTCAAGGCGTCGCAACCACCGGGCAAGCACCCGTTCGGTGCGTACTTCACGACGCTGGGAGCCGACACGCGCAACTTGGCGAGCCGGCTGCGGATTTCGAGACCGAAGGTGGCGTACTTCTTTCGGTTCACCGATGTCGGCGACTTGTTGCCGCTGCCCGGCGACCGCGGCGAGTACGTCTTCTATTCGGCCACCGATTACCTCGTCGGGCCGGAGCGCCAAGAGGATCACGGGGAGACCGGTCTATGACGATCGGCGGAATCGATAACCAACTCGTCGCGCCAGCGGGCGTCTCCACCTACGCGAGTATCCTCGCGGTGTGTCAACAGACGTGGCCGAACGGCGTGTTTCTGGACGCCGACGAGACCGAACTGATCCCGCTGCGCTCGCAGAAACTCGCGTGGCACTCGGAGAGTGACGAGTTCTTCGTGTACAGCGACCGGGCGACTGCGGAAGCGTGGGAGGAATTGGGGCCGTGCCCGGAGAACTGGAACCGGATGCTCCACTTCCTTCGCGGGCGCGGCGGCGGCCCCTTCGCCACTGTTACGGTCGTGCTCGACGAACTGACCCCCGACACCCGACAGTTGTTGGAAGACCTCCAAGACACCTTTCGTGAGGCCGCGTACTCCGCACCCGCACTCACGGGAGCCGCGTGACCGCCATGATTGACCGCGACGCACTAAAAACAGCTCTCACGCGAGCCGGGCGCGGGCGCGAACTCGCGCTTCCCGGCGCGGACGCTATTGTTGACCGTTGGCGCGCCGAACTCGACGAGTTCGTCTCTTATTACGCCGAGAAATACAAGGAGACGGTGAACCCGTTCGCGTGGTGGGACGCGAACCCGACAAAGGCCCGCGCGTTCTTCGAGCCGGACACACTTTCCCTGTCCGCGCCGATGAAAGCAGCCGTGTGGCGCATCTTGTTGGGGTTTGAAATCCACCGGGTCGCGCTGGAATACAGCGTCGTATCGGAAGCCTCGGCTCTCCGGATAGAACTGAAAGCGCCGGGCGCTGATGAGGTCGAGGTGTTCGAGAGTGCGGCAGCCGACGACACAAAATTGTTGCGGCACCTCGGTTCGATTCGCGTGAACGGCAAGCTCCAACTTCAAGGCTATCACGCCTTCGCCGCGCCCGCCGCCTGACCCGACGAGAGGGACCGATGAGTCGCCTGTCCGACGCGCTCGAGCAGATCGACTTCGCGCACCGCTACACGCGCGAGCGGATCGTTAGCGTTCCGCTCGCGGACTGGTTCACGATCCCGGCCGGCGGCGTGTCACACGTCGGCTGGCAGGTGGGCCACGTCGCGATGGCCCACTATCGCATCTGCCTGGGTCGGTTGCGCCCGCGCGGCGCGGCCGACGAATCGCTCATCTCGGACGACTTCATCAAGCTGTTCGTACCGGGCACCACGCCCGGCCCCGCGTCCGCGTACCCGCCGGCCGAAGAGATTCTGGCCGTGTTCGACCGCGTGCAGGCGCGCGTGATGGAAGAGCTGCCGAACTACCCGGACGCCGACCTCGACCTGACACCGGTGTTCCCGCACCCGCTGTTCAACACCCGCATCGCCAGCCTGCGGTACGCCCCGCTGCACGAGATGATCCACTGCGGGCAGATCGCGCTGATCCGCCGGATGTTGGGGCAGAAGCCCATCTGGTGAACCCCAAGCGGGCGACACATATCTTGATTCTGTCTGGCCGCTTGCGGCTTCGCGAGTGGCTTCGGGCTATTCCGCCAACGAGAACCAACCCATGCTCGATGCCGATTACATCCGCCAGAACGCCGACGCCGTGAAAGCCAACTGCCGCAACCGCGGCGCGTCCGATGCCGCGGTCGATAGCGTGGTCGCGCTCGAAACGAGGCGCAAAGAACTCGCGCAGAAGCGCGGCGAAACCGCGGCCAAGAAGAACCAGATTTCCGCCGGCTTCAAGAACGCAAAGACGGACGAGGACAAGCAAGCCCTTCGCGACCAGGGCAAGGCCATCGACGCCGAAGTGGCCGCCATCGACACAGAGTTGAAGACCGTCGAGGCGAACCGCGACGCGGCGCTCGTGCTCATCCCCAACATGACGCACCCCGACGCGCCGGTCGGCGGAGAGACCGCGAACAAGGTCGTCGCGCAGTTCGGTGAGCCGCGCACGTTCGACTTCAAGCCGAAGGACCACGTCGACCTGTGCGAGAAGCTCGATCTGGCCGACTTCGAGGCCGGAACGAAGGTCGCGGGGCAGAAGTTCTACTTCCTCAAGAACGAGGCCGCACTGCTTGAGATCGCGCTCGTGCAGTACGCGATGCACACCGCGGTGAGGGCCGGGTACACGCCGGTCATCACGCCGGACCTGGCCCGCGTCGAGGTGCTGGAAGGCATCGGGTTCATGCCGCGCGACAGCGCCGAGACGCGCCAGGTTTACACGGTCGCCGACACCGACCTGTGCCTCATCGCCACCGCGGAGATCACGCTGGGCGGCATGCACCGCGACCGCATCTTCGACGAGGCCGAACTGCCGAAGCGGTACGTCGGGCTGTCGCACTGCTTCCGCACGGAGGCCGGGGCCGCGGGCCGCGACACGCGCGGGCTGTACCGCGTGCATCAGTTCACAAAGGTCGAGATGTTCGCGTTCTGCACGCCGGAGAACAGCGAGGCGATCCACCTGGAAATCAAGGCACTCGAAGAGCAAATCTTCAGCGGGCTGGGGCTGTGTTTCCACGTCATCGACACCGCGACCGGCGATCTGGGCGGGCCGGCGTACCGCAAGTACGACCTCGAAGCGTGGATGCCCGGCCGCGGCGAGGGCGGCGCGTACGGCGAGGTGACGAGCACGAGCAACTGCACCGACTTCCAGGCCCGGCGGCTCGGCATTCGGTACAAGGGGAAGGGGTTCAAGGGCACGCGCTTCGTCCACACGCTCAACGGCACCGCGGTCGCCTGTACCCGCGCGCTGGTCGCGATCCTGGAGAACTACCAGCAGGCCGACGGCTCCGTGATCGTGCCCGAAGTGCTGCGCCCGTGGGTCGGCAAGGATGTGATTAAGCGGTAGGTAGGGCCGCGTGGGGTAACCGGTTCCCACCTCTCCCCCATGCTCTGATGGGTGAGAGGTCGCCGGCCGCTTTGGGCGGCGGGTGAGGGGGCGCTCCGCGCTTCGTTGCAGTTCCACGAATCTCACTTCACTCGTTCAGCGCCCCCTCACCCGGCTCGAAGACTCGCCGACCTCTCCCCCATCAGAGCATGGGTGAGAGGTGAAGCCTTCTGCTCATCGCTTACGCTTTCGGCTCGTGAGTCGCGCTCTGCTTGCGCCGCGCGTACCGCACGAGCAGCGCGGTGATCGTTACCCATCCCAGAAACACGAACCGCATTCCCCAACTCGCGAACACCACGGCCGCGTTCAGCACCACGAACGCCATGAACCCGTGCATCGCCCAGTGCAGCCACCGCGGGCGCGCGCGATACGACGCGCTCGCCACCAGCGCCCAGAGCGCGTCGAGCAGCCACACCAGCGCGAAGGCGTAGTTCACGAAGATGCCGTCGCCGTACCCGCCGACCTGCTTGGTGTGCGCCCACGCCGCTTGATGTGACCAGCCGTGCCCCAGGTGGAACGCGACCGCGAAGTGAACCCACAGCAGCGCGCAACCGAGCGCCCACGCCGACGCCGCGGGCACATGAGTTCGCGCCATGCCGAACACCATCGGCCCGCTCCAGAGCCACATCAGAATCGGCAAACTCGCCGAGCGCGTGATCGCGCGGTGCGTGGTGTCCGTGCCGACCGGTTCGAGCAACGGGAGGGCCGAAACGCACACGATGACGGCATTGATCGCGACGATCAGCGCGACACGAACAGCGTGTGGCAATTGAACCGGCCGCTCGTCCGCCATAGATCACCTCTCCTCTCTTCACTCTACTCTCGGAGCCGCGTACATGTCGCGTCGAACGAAGATCGTGGCGACCCTGGGGCCGGCGACGGACACGCCGGACGTGCTCGACGCGATCCTGCGCGCCGGCGTCGATGTCGCGCGTGTCAACTTCTCACACGGCACCGCTGACGAACACCTCGCTCGGGTCGCGCGGTTCCGCGACGCCGCGAAGCGGGTCGGCAAGTTCGCCGCGATCCTGGCCGACCTGCCCGGCCCGAAGATGCGCGTGAAGATGGCCGCCCTGCGGTTCCTCAACGCCGGCGACGCGGTGTTCTTCTCGCTCGACGCCACACCCGCCGAACCCGGCGACCTCGTGCTCACCGAACCGGAACTGCTGGCCGACGTGCGGCCCGGCCAGCGGATGCTGCTCGACGACGGACGCCTTCAACTGGAAGCGGTCGAGAGCGGCAACGGGCGGCTGCGTGCGCGGGTGCTCGTCGGCGGCGCGCTGCACCCGAACAAGGGGCTGAACCTGCCGGACACGCCGCTCACCATGTCCGCGCTCACGTCGCGCGACCGCGACGCGCTCGCCATCGCTGCAAGGGCCGGGGTCGATTGGGTCGCGGTGTCGTTCGTACGCGGTCCGGAGGCGGCCGACGAGACGCGGGCCGCGTGCGCCGCGGTCGGGTTGGACGTGCCGGTGCTGGCGAAGGTCGAGCGCCCGGAAGCGGTGGACCGGGCCGGGGCCCTCGTCGCCGCGTTCGACGCGATCATGGTCGCGCGCGGCG
>SXHE01000526.1 GCA_005773755.1 Planctomycetia bacterium | reverse complement strand
GTTTGGGCGCGACGGCGCGCCGCCCCGCAGTCGGAGAGCCCGGCCCGGTTCGGATGGCGTGTGAGGTGGCGCGTCGAGCTTCGCCCATTGGCGAAGGTCCGCGGTGGTACTCCCGTCACGCCGGAACGCGCCTTCAACCGAACCACAACCCTTCAAGAAGGGTCAACCGGGCCGCGCGCCGGCCCAGGGAAGGAGAGGACTTTTGTGCAAGGATTTTGCGCACGGCCACTTCGCCCGCCGGCGCGAACTCGGGTACTGAGGATTTGTGCAACAGTTTTTGCAAACTACCAATTCGAGCGCCACGGCGGGCGATACCTGGAACGGGCGCGCCGCTACTTCAACAGCGGCTCCCAGTACTCCGGCGGCGGGGCCTCGATCACCAGTTCCTGTTTGGTGAACGGGTGAGCGAGCGTGAGCCGGCGGGCGTGCAGCGCGATCACCCGGTCGCGCGGCAGGTCCGCCACCGGGCCGAAGCCCCGCGCGCTGCCGTACTGGGCGTCGCCCAGAACCGGGTGCCCGCGCCACGCGGACTGCACGCGGAGCTGGTGCATCCGCCCCGTCAGCGGGGCCAGTTCCACCTGTGTACAGTCGGGGAGCGCGCGCAGCACCGTGTATTCGAGGGTCGCGAGCTTCGCGCCCGGTTCGCCCTCCGCGGCGCGCTCGGCGCTGGGCGCGTCCGGGGTCTTGCGCATCCAGTCGTCCCACACGCCCGCGGCCGGCATCACGGTCCCTTCGACCAGCGCCCAGTACACCTTGCGCACGCGATGCTCGGCGAACTGCGCGTGACCCCGTTGCGCGGCCTTCGTGTTGCGCGCGAAGCAGACGACGCCGCTCACGGGGCGGTCGAGCCGGTGCGGGACGCCCAGGTACACGCCGGCCGGCTTCGCGCACTTGTCCTTGATGTACGCCTTTGCCGCGGCCTCCAGGCTGGGGATGCCGGGCGGGGCCTGCGTCAGCAGCGGCGCGGGCTTGTTCACGATCAGCAGGTGGTGGTCTTCGAACAGGACGTGAAGCGGCGGTCGTGCGTCGGTGCCGCTCTGGGGATCGTTCATCGGCTCCGGCCGCGGGGCAGCCGCCTTCCTCGCGCGGACCGCCCGCGGGGGGCGGTCGGCCCGCGCGTGGTTCAGTCTACCCGCACTGCGGTCGCCCGCCAACTCGCGCGGCCCGCGCTACGGGCCGCGGGCGTGGACCGCGGCGGGCGTGCTCGTACAGTAGCCCGCACGCCTTCGATCCCGGCGCTCGCCCCAATACGAGTCGGAGCACCCCCGTGCCCAACTGGACCGTGGCCGGTGTGCAGATGAACTGCGCGCTCGGCGACATTGCCGCGAACCGCGCCGCGGTCGCCGCCAAACTGCGCGAGGCCGCCGCGCGCGGGGCGCGGCTCGTCGTGTTCCCGGAGTGCGTGCTGACCGGCTACGGGTTCGAGTCGCGCGAACAGGCCCGCGCCGCGGCGGAACCGCTGCCGGGACCGAGTACCGACTTCCTCGCCAACGAGTGCGCGCGGCTCGGCGTGTGGGCCGTCGTCGGCACCCTCGAAGCCGCGCCCGACGGCACGCTCTACAACGCCTGCGCGCTGATCGGGCCGCACGGCTTCGTGGCCGGCTACCGCAAGGCGCACCTGCCGTGTCTGGGCGCGGACCGGTTCACCGACCCGGGCGACCGGCCGTTCGCAGTCCACGACCTGGGCGGGCTAAAAATCGGCATGAACATCTGCTTCGACGGCAGTTTTCCCGAATCCGCGCGCATCCTCACGCTGCTCGGCGCGGACCTCATCGTGTTGCCGACCAACTGGGCGACGGCGGCGCGGAAGATGGCCGAACTGGTCTCCGCGGCGCGGGCCTGGGAGAACCACGTCTACTACCTCGCGGTGAACCGCGTCGGCGACGAGAGCGGGTTCCGCTACATCGGCCTCAGTTCGGCCGCGGATTACATGGGCAGCGTCCTGCACTTCGCGCCCGAGGGCGAAGAGGCGATCTTCACCATCGAAGTCGATCCGGTCGCGGCGCGACAGAAGCGCGTCGTGACGTGCGCGGGCACTTACGAGATCGACCGCGTGAACTGGCGACGCCCGGAACTGTACGGCCCGCTGGTCGAGAACCCCGGCGCGTTCACCGGGCACTTCAAGAAATAGCGCCGAATGTAACCGGCCCGCGGCTCGCCCTTGTTTGCGCCCCTCCGCGTCCGGTAACATCGCGTCCCTTCGCCCACAGCCAGGAGGGATGCGTCATGGCCCGCAGCCGGAACGTGAGTCGGTTCGTCCTGTGTGTCGCCGCGGTGGTGCTGCTCGGCGCGGCCCAACCGCCGAACGCGACCCCGCCTTCGCCGCCGACCATCGGACCTTCGCCGCCGACCATCGGACCGCCGCCGTCGCTGCCCGGCACGTCGCCGGCCGCCGACCCGATCCCCACCCTGCCGCCGATCCCCACGCAACCGCAGGTGCGGCAGTTCAAGTTCAAGATCGACCCGAACACGCCGGTCAAAGACCTGCTGCCGGTCGCGCCGAAGGTCGCGCCGGTCACCGGGCCGGTACTCGCGGACGACCTGAAGAAGGTGCCCGAAATCGACTTCGCGGCCCCGAACGAGAAGCGCGAGCCGACGGCCGCCGCCGCGCACCAGATCGCCAAGATCAACCACATGAACGCCAAGAAGACCGACGCGTTCATGGCCGCGCTGCTCGAGGCGCGCCCGGAGTTGGGCGGAATGCCGTTCGCGATGGGCGACGACTGCCGCACCAGCGGCGACCGCCTCAAGCACTTCACCCAGGCCGCGCAACTCGTCCGCGCCGCGCTGAGCAGCGGCGCACCGCAACCGATCCCGCCGAACGCGGCCCCGGTCATTCGGACCTCGAACAGCGGTCAGGCCGGCGGCGTGCCGCAACCCGCGCAGCAACTGCGCACCCAACTGTTCGTCACCGGCATCAACGCACCCGTCAACAGCATCGAGCAGATCGCCTTCGTCCCCGCCATGCAACCGTTCTGGAAGCAGTTCAACGACCTGTGCGACCAGGAAGACGCGAACACGCGGCGCGACAAGGCCACGGCGGAGCACGTCACCGTCGCGCGGGTCGCGGCCCTCACGCAGATGCTCGCGGTCGAGTCGCCGGAGATGCGCCTCGGGCTGGTGAAGCACCTCGCCGGCGTGCCGCACGTCGAGGCGACGAAGGCGCTCGCGCGCATGGCGATCTACTCCGCCGAAGCGGACATTCGCGACGCCGCGATCACCGCGCTGAAGGTGCGCCGCGAGAAGGACTACACCGACGTTCTCGTGACCGGCCTCAAGTACCCGTGGCCGGCGGTCGCCAAGCGCGCGGCCGAAGCGATCACCAAGCTCGAACGCACCGACCTGCTGCCGCAACTGCTGGCGATGCTCGAAGCGACCGACCCGCGCTTGCCGGCCACGAAGGACGTGAGCGGCAAGAAGGTGACGGCGGTGCGCGAGATGGTGAAGATGAACCACCACCGCAACTGCCTGATGTGCCACGCGCCGAACGGCTCCGGCACGCCGAACCCGAACGCGCTCTCGGCCGAGGTCGCGGTGCAGGGCCAGCCGCTGCCGCTGCCCAGCGAGGGCTACCGGCAGTCCACGCCGGAACTGATGGTCCGCCTCGACGTGACCTACCTGCGGCAGGACTTCTCCGTGGCGATGCAGGTGAAGGACGCGCACCCGTGGCCGGAGGAACAGCGGTTCGACTTCTTCGTGCGCGAGCGCACGCTGACCGACGCCGAAGCGACCGCGTACCGCGAGCAGCTTTCGCCGAAAGAACCCGGCGTGCTGTCGCCGTACCACAAGGCGGCCGTGACCGCGCTCCGCGAGCTGACCGGCAAGGACGCGGCCCCGACCGCCGAAGCGTGGCGCAAGTTGCTGGCGACCCCGCAGCGCGACTGACGCAGCACGGTAACGCGCGGACCAGGTTGCCGTTCGAACGTGGACGAGCGACCTACCCCGCGCGCAGGCGCTCGCCCAGTTTCTTCAGCCCGTCTTCGACGCTGACGTGCGGGGCGTAGCCCAGGTCGCGGCGGGCGGCGGAAATGTCGTACCAGTGCGAGGTCGAAAGCTGACTGGCGACGAACCGCGTCATCGGCGGTTCGCCGGACAGGACCGGCAGCCACCGGTAGGCCCATTCGAGGACGCGGCCGGCGAGCCGGGCCTTCCACGCCGACACCGTCTTCGTGACCGGCGGCGCGCCGGCCTCGGCCAGCACGCGGTCGATGAACGGCCACAGTTCCACCGGCTCACCGTTCGAGATGAAGTACGCCCGGCCCGCGGGCGGCGTGCCGATGTCGAGCCGGTCGGCCGCGTCCAGGTGCGCCTGCGCCGCGTTATCGACGTAGGTGACATCGACCTTGAGCGGGCGCGTGCCGATGCGCTTCAGCTTGCCCTTGCGCGCGGCCTCGATCACGCGCGGCACGAGGTGCGGGTCGCCCGGCCCGAAGATCAGGTGCGGGCGCAGCGACACGGTGGCGAGGTCCGGGCCGTTCGCGGTCAGCACCGCCTTTTCCGCGCGGGCCTTCGTCGCGGAGTAGTGCGCCTCGAAGTGTTTGGGGTAGGGCAGCGACTCGTTCGCGCCTTCCACGTCCTTGCCCGCGTGAACGACGCTCGGCGTGGACGTGTACACGAGCCGGCGCACGCCGTGCTTCTTGCACGCCGCGAGGACGTTCTGTGTGCCGGTCACGTTGGTGTTGAAGAAGTCGTCGTAGCGGCCCCACACGCCGGCCTTCGCCGCGACATGGAACACGACGTCGCACCCCTCGAGCGCGCGCTCGACGTCTTCGAGCTTCGCGAGGTCGCCGAGCGACTGCTCGACACCCAGCTCATCGAGCCACGGGTACCGCGAGCGGGTGAACGAGCGCACGGAGTCGCCCCGCGCGCGGAGCAGCCTTACGACCGCCCCGCCGAGGAACCCGCCGCCGCCGGTCACGACCGCTTTCAAGCGCCTTCCTCCCTATCCACTTGCGGGTTCCACTTCGGGCCGAGCCGCTTGTCGGCCCACACCGCCAGCTTCTCGCGGAAGATCTTCGAGTTGTGCCGCACATCTACCGGAAATCCGGTGTGATGGAAGAACCGGCCGATCTCGTGCGTGTGCTCGTACCGCCGCGCCATCGCTTGCAGTTCGGGCACGATGTCGGTCCAGGTGCGGTTCGTCCCATGTTCCAGCTCGACGCACAGCGCGGGTTCCGTGCCGCCGATGCCGCTTCCCACGAGCGCTGTCCTCAATACGCCCGGCACGGTGTTGAAGATCGGTTCGACCATGTCCGTGAACAGCGTGCCGTGCGGGGTGACGACGCGGTGCGACTTCCGGCCGCAGAACCAGAGCCGGCCGCGCTCGTCAAGATATCCGACGTCGCCCATGCGATGAAACACCTCACCCGTCTTCGGGTCGCGAATCTTCGCCAGTTTGGTCGCGTCGGGCCGGTTGTAGTACGTCCGCGTTACCACCGGTCCGCGCACGACGAACTCGCCCACCGCGCCCGGCGGCGCGAGTAGCGCGTCGTCCCACTCGGCAATCGGCTCGTCGCTGATGCGAATGACGCGCACCTCCATCCCCGCGACCGGCCGCCCGACGCACACGCCCTTGCCCCGCTCCGTCAGCGCGCGGGTCTCGCCCAGAATCTCGCGACTGCCGATGTTCGCCACCGGCAGCGCTTCGGTCGCCCCATACGGGGTGAACACTTCCGCGCTGTCGGGAAGAAGCCGGACGAAGCGTTCCAGGGACGCGGCCGAGGCGGGAGCACCAGCGGAGATGACGCGCTTCAGAGTCGAAAGGCAACCTACCCCCCCGGCCCCCCACCCAGACAGG
>SXHE01000525.1 GCA_005773755.1 Planctomycetia bacterium | reverse complement strand
CCGCCTGGGCGACCTAACGCGTGTGGTCCGCCGGCGATGCACCCGACTGGCGGGCGATCCAGCGACTGTCAAAGGGGCCGTCGGGTTCCACTGGGCTGTCAAACTCGAAACATAGTGGTTCAATGCAATCCGGTATGAGTCCATGCTCGGTGTCGTCAGTGCGAACCAGTCTTCGGGCAGCAGGTTGAAGCCGTTGTGCGACGACCAGTCCTTGTCGGCTTCGTTCGACCACCAGTGGGAATTGGCCCCGTGCGGGCGCGCCCGGAGCGCCGCGAGGGCGCGATAACCCTCGGCCCGCGTGTCTCCGTGTTCCTCCAGCCAGTCGGCCAGCACGAGCCGCGTGTGCCAGTCGTTGGGTTGCGCGTCGAGCGCGTCCTGGAAGTCGTTTTCGGTGGTCATCGGTGGTCCGCACGGGGCCGGAAACCACCTTCAGACTAACGCGGCGCGGCGACGTGTTCGAGGGGAGTTGAACGAGTACGGGACACGCGCTGCCACTACTTGTTCCAGCTCATCTCACTGCTGTTGAAGAGCACCCAGTACAGATCGGCCAGCACAGCGCGGCGGGCGTCGCCCGTCTTGCCGGCCAGCTTCGCGGCGAAGTGGTCGCGCTCCTTCGGCGTGGGGCGGCGCGTCAGCACCGAGAGGTACGCGGTGTCCACCGCGGCACCGTCGTCCGGGGCGAACATCGCGATCTGGGTCGAGGCGTTCAGCAGTTCCTCGCGGGCCTTCCCGTCCACGAGGTCGCCGTTCATCATCAACAAGCGCTGCGGGATCGTGCCGTGGGCCTTCGCGAACTCGTCGTCGTCCGAGTCGCCGTAGCGCTTCACGAAGTCGCGCTCGTTGAAGTACCGCGTGAGGCGCACGAAGACGTGCGACTTCTGGTCGATGGTCTTCACGTTCGCGGCCTGAATCACGTTGCCGATCACCTGCTCCGGGCGGAGCCGCGTGAGCGGGAACGCGGCCCACGCCGCGTCGTGCGCGTCCGTGATCTCGAACGGCGCGGCGCTGTCCAGTCGGTAAGCTTCCGTGGAAACGATGGTCAGGATCAGTCGCTTCAGGTCGTAGCCGCGGGCCGCGAAGTCGCGGGCCAGAATGTCGAGCGCCGGTGGGATGTGCTCGTCGAGCGTTTGCGCCTCGATCCGCTTCAACAGCGGCCGACCGGTCATCATCGCCCACACGCGGTTCACGGTGGCGCGCGCGAAGTAGATGTTGTCTTTGTGCGTCACCCAGCCCGCGAGTTGTTCGCGCCGTGTGCCGCCCGCGGGGAGCAGTTCGGGCAGGAACGGAACCGCGGGGTCGATCTTGTGCGTGCCGCCGGCGACGCGGTCCTCGAACCGGTACTCGCCCTCGCCCTTGTCCGTGATGTTCGTGACCGTGTGTTTCGTCTGGCCGAAGTACGCGGCGAGCGCCTGAAAGTGCGTCTGCTTCCACGTCGGTTCGAGGAAGTGGTCGTGGCACTGGGCGCAGTCGAGCCGCAGGCCGAGGAACGCGCGCGTCACGCGGATCGCCAGCTTCTCCGGGTCCGGGCCTTTCTTCGCGTCGTCGTAGGTCGCGGCGACGAAGTTCACCGCGGGCTTGTCCGTGTTCAGCCCCTGCGCCGAAATCATCTGCCGCACGAGCTCGGAGTAGGGCGTGTTGTTGTGCAGTTCGTCCGAGAGCCACGCGAGGTAGCGGCGCTTGCGGTACGCGATCAGCGGCCCGTCTTCGGTGCCGACGTAGGCCCGCGCCAGCCGCTCCGCGAAGTAGTCTGCGAACCGCCGGTCGTTCAGCAGGTGGTTCGCCCAACCGTCGATCCGCGCCCCTTCAGGCTGCGCCTCGAACTGGCGAATCTCTTCGAGCGAAGGAACGGTGCCGGTCAGTGCGAGCGACAGCCGCCGCGCGACGGCGAGATCGGTCGCGCGCGGGGCCGGCTCCACGCCCTGCTTCTTCACGCCGTCCGGCGTCTCCCACTTGGTCGATTTCCAGTCGGCGCGGAACGCATCGTTCACTTTGCCGACGGTCGCGCGGAACTCGTCCTCGGTGGTGAGGCCGGGGTCGAACTTGACCTTGCGCGCGTCGCCGGACAGCGGGAACAGGCTCGCGCGGACGGCAACGACAACGCCGATGACTACCGCGACGAAGAGGAGGTTTCTGGCCCACATGGGCAGCGTTCCCGGTGGAAGAGTGAGTCCCCCGCACATACCCCGCGGCGCGGCGCGGCGTTTCACGAAACCGCAGGGGGCACTCGAAGGTAACACGATCAACATCCTCGACTCTACCGACAAACCCGCCATGCCCAGCGCGCTCCGACCCGTGGTCGCCGAACTTGCCAACGAGGAGCCGGCGGTCGTGGAGATCGTGCCGGTCGAAGAACCGCCGGTCGTGATGCCGGTGCCGCGCCTGGGTTTCTTCGGCTCGATCCGCGCCGCGTTGAACTGGTGCTTCGGCGTTGCCTCGCTGTTTGTGGGCCTCGCGGTACTGGCCGCGATCCCGGTAGGGCAGTTCCTCGCGCTCGGCTACCTGCTCGAAGCGAGCGGGCGCGTCGCGCGCAGCGGCCGGCTGCGGGACGGGTTCATCGGCGTGCGAACCGCCGCACACTTCGGCGGCGTCGCGGTCGCGGTGCTGCTGATGTGGCTGCCGCTGTACTTCCTTTCGCTCCAGGCCGAAGCCGCGCAGATCATCGACCCCAACGGCCGCATCGCCCGGCAATGGCAGGGCTGGCTCGCGGCGCTCTGCGTAATCGGCGGGTTCCACGCGACCGGCGCGCTCCTTCGCGGTGGGCGGTTCCGGCACTTCCTCAATCCGTTCAACGTGCCGTGGCTCATCGCTCGCGCGAAACCGAGCCTCTATACGGAAGCTCGCGACCGGCTGTGGGCCACCGTCGTTGCATTGCAACTCCCGCACTACTTCTGGCTCGGTGTTCGCGGGTTCGTCGGCGCGTTCGTCTGGCTCGCGATCCCGCTCCTGCTGCTCGCGCAGGGCCACCGCGCGCCGGCACTCGGCGTCCTCGGCGGGCTGATGCTCGCGGCGGTCGTGCTGTACGTGCCGTTCCTACAAGTGCGGTTTGCCCGCGACAACCGGCTGCGCGCCTACCGCGAGTTCAAGCAGGTGCGGGCCGCGTTCCGGCGCGCGCCACTGGCGTTCGCGTTCGTGCTGTGGGTTCACCTGCTGTTCGCGATCCCGCTGTACATCCTCAAGATCGAAGTGATCCCGCGCGACCTGGTGTTCCTCGAAGGGCTGATGTTCCTGCTGTTCATCTTCCCGGCTCGCGTCCTCGGTGGCGGGGCCTACGCCCGCGGCACGCGCCGGGCCGTGCCGCGCGCCTGGGTGAGCCGCTGGTTCGGCCGGCTCGCGGTCGTGCCCATCGTGCTCGCCTACGTCGGCGTCGTGTTCCTGTCGTTGCACATCGGTTGGAAGGGCGTCACCGGGCTGTACGAGCAACACGCCTTCCTGCTGCCGGTGCCGTTCGTCGCGTGGAACTGAGCGAGAAGAAACCTAACCCCCCCAGCCCCCTTCCCTAAGAGGGAAGGGGGAGTAAGACAGAAATCCACACTCTTTCTCCCCCT
>SXHE01000049.1 GCA_005773755.1 Planctomycetia bacterium | reverse complement strand
GACTCGAAGAGGAGCGCGAACGCCCGCGCTCCTCTTCGAGTCGCGGCTACACCACGTGTAAAGGAGGAACGACCATGTCGACCGCGACCGCGCAAGCGCAACTGCTCACCGCCGAGGAGTTCTTCGATCTGCCCGAACCGAAGGACGGGTCGAAACAGGAACTCGTGCGGGGAAAGATCGTCAGCACCCCCGCTCCTGGGCTTCAGCACGGCGAGACGAGAGCGAACGTCGGCTCCGCGATCAAGCAGTTCCTGAATGCAAACAAGATCGGCCGCGTAGCCATTTCAAGCGGCCTCGTGACCGACCACGAACCGGACACGGTTCGTGGCCCAGATGTGAGCTACTACAGCAAGGAACGGCTTCCACTGGACAAGCGGGTCGTAGGGTATCACACCGAGGTGCCGGACCTGTGCGTCGAGATCGTGTCGCCGTCGAACACGAAGAAGGAACTGCGGGCCAAGGTCAAGGAGTACTTCTTCGCCGGCGTGCGGCTGGTGTGGGTGGTCGATCCCGAGGACCGCAGCGTGACGATCCTCAAGGCCCCCGACGAGGGCCGCACGCTCTACGACGACGCCGCGCTCGACGGCGGCGACGTGCTCCCCGGCTTCGCGTGCAAGGTGTCCGACCTCTTCGCGTGACTCATGTACACCGAACTGCGGTACGACGAGAAGCCCGTGCGCGACTCCGGCGCGAACCTCCAGCGCGGCATCGAGGCCGTCGGCGGGCGGCTGTACCTGACCACGCAGCGCCTCATCTTCGAGTCGCACCGCCTCAACGTGCAGGCCGGCGCGACGGTCATTCGCCTCACCGACATCGAGGGCGTCTGGAAGTGCTGGACGCGGCTGTTCGGCCTGATCCCGGTGGTCCCCAACTCACTCGCGGTCGCCACCGAGACCGGCAAAATCTATCGCTTCGTCATTTCCGATCGCGACAAGTGGATGAACATCATCCGCGAAACCCGACAAGACGCCGCCGAGCGCGACCGCGCGGACGACGAACGCATATGATGAGCGGTTGGCCGTTCGCGGTGGGTTCCCATGCTCGTCTGGAAAGCGTACTCGCGGATGATCGACGCGCTGGCGTTCGCGCCGGACGGCCGCACCCTCGCGCTGGCCGGGTGCTACCTCGCGTGCCGCACCATCGACGCGACCACCGGGCAGCGGCTCTGGACCCAGGAGTCGGCCAGCGCGTTCGGGCTGTCGCTGGCGTTCGCCCCGATCGGCGACGTGCTGTGTCGGGCCGGGGGCGTCTCGGTGCGCGGCGCGGCCGACGGCGTCGAGCGGCTGAACACGGGCCGCTGGTGCCAGTCGTTCGCGCTCGCCCCCGACGGGCGCACGGCATTCGTCGCCGACGGCGGCTACGAGGACCTGCTCCGCCGCTACGACCTGACGACCGGCGCTCCGACCGGCGAGGTCGAACTGGAGTCCGGGGCGATCAACCGGGTCGCGGTCGCGCCCGACGGAAAGCTGGTCGCGCTGGTCGGCTGCAAGCGGTTCTATCTGCTCACCGTGGACACGCTGGAAGTGGTCGCCTCGATCCCCGAACGGGCGCTCTCGAGCGGCGCGTTCGCGCTGGCGTTCACTCCCGACGGTAACAGCCTCGTTTACACCGCCGGCCGCACGCTGTTCGTGTGGGACGTGGCAACCGCGTGCGAATCGAACCGCGTCAGCCTGGAGTCGAAGTACTTCATGGACGCGGCGTTCACCTCCGACGGTCGCCGGCTCATCACCGTGAGCAAGGAAGGCACGGCCCGCGTCTGGGACACTGCGACCTGGGAGTGCGAGCGCTCGTTCGCGTGGAACGTCGGCCCCCTCCGCGCGGTGGCGGTCGCGCCGGACGGCACCCGCGCCGCGGTCGCCGGCGACGCCGGCCGCGTGGTGGTGTGGGACTTGGAACTGTAACGAGGACGCGCCCGTGCTCACGTTCAAGCCGCACAAGAAGTCGATCTACTCACTCGCGTTTTCCCCAGATGGTGCGAAACTCGCCACCAGTTCCGGCGACGAGACCGTGAACCTGTGGTGGATTGATGATCCCTCAGTGGTTCAGACCTTTCCCGGCTCCCGGTTCAGTGCTCCAATCGCGGTCTCGCCCGACGGAAGGTTCCTCGCGCGCGGCGGCTACGGTGTCGTCGTGTGGGACACGGAGAGCGGTGCCACTGTCTTCACCGACGAGATGAGCGCCCAGACGGTCGCGTTCGCACCAGATAGCACAGAACTGGCTGCGCTGGGATCGGGCCAGTCTCTGAAACGATGGGCGCTCCCGAAGGGGAAGAAGCTACCTGGCGGTTGGGGCGGTGGGCGGACGAGCGAACGGTTCCCGGCGGGCGCGCTCGCGTACTCGCCCGATGGAACAGTGATCGCAACGACATACGGTGTACTGTCAGCTGATCGTGGTCGGTTCGACTCGTACCACTTGCTATGGGACCGGAAGACCGGGAAGCCGCGCGGTGAACTGGTCGCGGATTTCAAGTTCGACCACCCCGGTATGATCGCGTTCTCGCCCGATGGTGCCGTGATCGCGGGTAACACCGGCCCTGTGCTGGGAGTGGTGAACGTGAAGACGGGCACCAAGGTCGCGGCCATCAAGCCGGGCGCGAAGCACTTCAACGGGCTGGCGTTCACCCCCGACGGCAAGCGGTTGATCGCCGTGAACACCGACGCGGCCGTGCGCGTGTACGACACGGCCACTTGGACCGAGACGACCGGCTACGAGTGGGACATCGGGAAGCTCACCGCGGTCGCGGTGACCCCAGACGGGCTGCGCGCGGCCTGCGGAAGTGACCGGGGCCGCGTCGTGGTGTGGGACTTGGAGTAGAGCGATCGTGAAGCCGCGGGCGGTTTGCTCGAAAGAAAAATCCGCCGCGTTTCATCGCCTTTTCTCTTGAAGTGTTACAACGTGACGTGCAACACTGAATTCATCTGGCATTCATTCGGTCGCGTTCGCTTCATGTGTCGATGTCGTCGGCCCGTTCATCATTCGTCCGCGCCCCCTCCGCTCTCAGGATCGCAGACCGCCACAACACGAAACCCGTTCACCAACTCGACTACACGCAAGGAGCGTCCATCATGGCCAAAGAACAGCGCCGCGGAGACTTCGCGGACATTCTGCTGAAGAAGAAGCTCATCGGGCCGGACCAGCTCGCCGAGGCCGAGAACATCGCCCGCGCGACCGGCATCAAGCTCCAGGACGCGCTCATCAAGCAGCAGTACCTCTCCGCGAACGAGGTGATGGGAACCATCGCCGAGTTCTACAACATGAAGTTCGTGGACCTGAGCACGGTCCAGATTCCCAAGTCCGTCATCGAACTGGTGCCTGAGTCGGTGGCCCGCGAGAACGTGGTCATCCCGCTCCAGCTCGACGGCAACAACCTCGAACTGATTACCGCCGACCCGACCAACTTCGAGACGGTCCAGAAGCTCCAGTTCATTCTGAACAAGGAGATCATCCCGGTCCTCGCGGTGCAGGAACAGATTCAGGAAGCGATCAACCGGAACTACGGCCAGACCGAAACCGAGTCCGTCGACTCGATGCTCGTCGAGTTCACCGACACGGCCATCGAGTTCACCCAGACGGAAAACATCTCGACAATGGCCGGGGCCGACGATTCGGACGCGCCGGTCGTCCGGTTGGTCAATTTGGTCATTCAAGAAGCGATCAATCTGCGCGCCTCGGACATCCACATCGAACCGTTCGCGGACCGGGTACGGGTGCGGTATCGGATCGACGGCGTGTTGGTCGAGCGCGACGCCGCCCCCCCGCCGCCTCCTGGCTCCGTTGCTCTCGCGTCTGAAGATCATGGGGAGCATCGACATCAGTGAGAAGCGCCGGCCGCAGGACGGGCGCATCAAGATGACGGTCCACGGCAAACACTTTGACCTGCGCGTGAGTATGCTCCCGTCGGTCCACGGCCAGTCGGCCGTCATGCGAATTCTGGACCGCGGCAACATCCAGGTCAACATTCGCGACCTCGGCTTCGCGGAGGACGACTACGTCCGGTTCCAACAGATCATCAAGCGGCCCAACGGCATCTTCCTCGTAACCGGTCCCACCGGTTCGGGGAAGACCACCACGCTGTACTCGGCCCTGAACGAACTGAACCGCCCGGACCGGAAGATCATCACGGCCGAAGACCCGGTCGAGTACTACCTCCCGGGCATCAACCAAGTGGAAGTCAAGCACGGGATCGGGCTGGACTTCGCCCGGATCATCCGGGCGATGCTCCGACAAGCGCCGAACATTATCCTCGTCGGCGAAATCCGCGACAAGGAGACGGCGGAAATCGCTGTTCAAGCTTCTCTGACCGGACACTTGGTTTTCAGTACGCTACACACCAACGACGCGCCCAGCGCCGTGACCCGGCTCGGCGACATCGGCGTGCCCCCGTTCCTCATCGCAAGTTCCGTAATCGCGATCATGGCTCAGCGCCTCGTTCGTATCAACTGCCCGAAGTGCAAGGAGCCTTATCAGCCAACGGCACCCGAACTGAAAGCGGCGGGTATCAGCGCGGATCAGGCTTCGAAGGGGAACTTCATGAAGGGCCGCGGGTGCAACCACTGTCGTCAAACCGGCTACCGCGGTCGGCAGGGGCTGTTCGAGATGATGCGCATGACATCGGTCATTCGCGAGCTAACGTTCGCGCAGGCTCCGACGCAGGAGATTCGCCGTAAGGCCCGCGGCCCCGGTGGGATGCGCACGCTTCTGGACGACGGCATCATGAAGGTTCTGAAGGGGAGTACAACACTCGACGAGGTCCTGAGCACCTGTCACGCCGAAGTGTTGGTCGCGGACGAGTCGTAAGTGTGGTGTGGTTTTGGGAGTTCCGCCGACGCTCGCGATAATACGGCACTGGGACAGCGGGGGCGACGCGCCCGCAACCGGGCTGTCTGCGCGTGGGTGTCGGCCCAGGCCGAGGGGATCCCGTGGCGAAAGCTAAAGTCTCGATGGAGAAGTTGCTGGCAACGGTCATTCAGCTCAAAGCCAGCGACTTGCACATCAGCGTCGGTCAACCGCCCGGGGTGCGCCACCAGGGGCGCATGAAAAAGCTCGACCTCGGCGGCGGCTTGCTTGATAACGACGACACCACGAGCCTGATGAAAGCCATCACGCCCGACCGGTGCCAGCAGGAGCTCCAAAGTAAGGGCGGGGCCGACTTCGCCATCGAGTACGTCGACGGCTACCGATTCCGCGTCGCCGTGTTCAAGCAGAAGGGCACGATCGGGATGGTGCTGCGGCGCATCCCCAGCCAGTTCCTCACGTTCGAGCAACTGCGCACGCCGGAAGCGATCCGCTCGCTCATCATCCGCCCGCGCGGGCTGTTCCTCGTCACCGGGCCGACCGGGTCAGGCAAGACGACCTCGCTCGCGTCGATGATTAACTTCATCAACGACAACTACGACCGGCACATCATCACGCTGGAAGACCCGATCGAGTACTTCCACAAGCACAAGAAGAGCACCGTCAACCAGCGCGAGATCGGCATCGACGTGCCGGACTTCAAGGAGGGCATCCGCCGCGCGCTGCG
>SXHE01000524.1 GCA_005773755.1 Planctomycetia bacterium | reverse complement strand
CCCCGCTCCGGGGAGGGGGCCGGGGGGTGGGGTCGAACTAGCCTCAACCTTCTCCCCCCCAGTGCGCCGGCAAACGCCAGTTCCGGCAGTCCCTCCGGCAGCGGCATCACGGCGGCGACCGCTAGCGCGGGCGGCCCGCCGACGATCACGTTTACGCGCAGGCGCTCGCCGCGGCGCACGGCCGCCGCGTGGTGCGCGCCGATCCCGCGATGAATCTGGTAGTGCAGGCCGATCTCGCGGTCGGGAAGGTAGTCGTTGCCCGCGAGCTGGACGCGATACATGCCCAGGTTGGACTTCGCCCAGCCGGGCGTATCCGGGTGCTCGGTGTACACCTGCGGCAGCGTGACGAACGGCCCGCCGTCCATCGGCCAGCACTTCAATTGCGGCAGTTGCGATACGGTCGTGATGTGGCGCAGCACCGGCCCGGAGCGAACGAACTTCGGCCGCAGCCGCCACGCGAGAAAGGGCAGCTTCCAGTACCGCCACGGGCGCTTGCGGAAGTTCGCGGGGTCGGTTTTCAGTTCCACCAGTTTGCGCACGTCGTCGAGGGCGTCGCGGAACAGGAACTTGGCGCGTTCCAGTGTACCGAACAGGTTCGACACCATCGGGAACGGGGTGCCCTTGACGCGGGCGAAGAAGAGGGCCGGGCCGCCGGCCGCATAGACCCGCCGGTGAATCTCGGCCGCTTCGAGGTCGGGGTCGATCTCTTGTGCGATGCGGACGAGCCGGCCCGCACGCTCCAGGTCGGTAACGGCGGCGGCGAGGGTGCGGTGGCCCATGGGAGTATTTCGGTGATTTGCGCCGGGCGAAGAATTCGTGGCGGGCACGAGCTCATTCTGTCGGGTTTCTGGGTATTCAGAAGCCGGCGCGAACGCGGCGGGCGCTTTTTCGGCTGGTGCCGTTTGGAACCGCCCCGGACACGACTTATGGTACGATGGAGGGCGAGCTCCGGTTCCCGCCCCACTCGCGCGACCGCGGGCCGACGCGCCCAACAGCCCAACTGCACAGGACGCCGTGACACACCCCCCCCGCCCGCCGTTCCCGTGGATCCCCGCCGCCCTGATCGTGGCGGCGACCGGCGCGGCGACGTACGGCGCGGCGAGCTTGCCGGCCCTGTACGCCGGTCCGGTGGTCGGGGTGCTGGCCCTGGCGAGCGGGCTGTTCGGGTGGCTGGGGCGCGCATCGCGCGCACCGGAACCCACCGCCCCGCACGGCCCCGCCCCGGTCACGGACTCGCTGCCGCCCGGCTCCGAAGTCCGGATGCGGCTGCTCGAATCGGCCGTGGTTCACGCCCACGACGCGGTCGCGATCCTCGAAGCCGTGCCCGACGGCGACCGCGGGCGCTCCGTGATCTATGTGAACGAGGCGTTCTGTCGGCTCACCGGATACACGCGCGAAGAAACGACCGGGCGCTCGCTCCACATGCTGCGCGGCCCGGCCTCCGACGCGGACACGCTCGCCAAACTGTGCGACGCGATGGACACCGGGCAGTCGCTCCGGGTGGAACTCCGGAACTACCGCAAGGACGGCACGCCGTTCTGGGTCGATCTGAGCGCGATCCCGGTTCCGGACCCGGCCGGGCGGGTCGCGCACTGGCTGCTGATCCAGCGCGACATCGACCGGCGCAAATCGGCCGAGCGCCGCGCCCGCCAGACCGGGCAACTGCTGCGCGCCATCATCGACGCGTTCCCCGGCCAGATCAGCGCGAAGGACCGCGACTCGCGCTATCTGGTGATGAACCAGTTCCAGGCCGACATGCTGGGTGTCGCGCCGGAACTGGTGCCGGGCCGGACCGCGGCCGAACTGACCAACGCCGAACACGGGGCCACGACGGTCGAGAAGGACCGCACGGTAATCGCGACCGGCCAGCCGCTTCAATACGAGGTGCAGTACCCCGCCCCGAACGGCGACGGGCGCTCCTGGCTGACCACGAAGGCCCCGCTGTGGATGCCCGACGGGATCGACAGCGAACCGGCCGGGGCCCGCGGCGTCGTCACCGTCGCCCTCGACATTTCCGCGCTGAAGACCGCTGAGGGGGCGCTGCGGCGCAGCGAGGAGCGGTATCGCCAACTGTTCCGCGCGGTCCCGCACCCGGTGTTCGTGTACGACGCGCACACGCTCCGCATCCAGTCGGTGAACGAGGCCGCGGTTCGCAAGTACGGGTACACATGCGCCGAGTTCCTCCAGATGTCGATGACCGACATCGGCGCGCCGGACGACGTGCCGCGCACGAGCGCGAGTTCGCCCGGCGACAGCTCGCTGCCCGACGGCCCGCCCGCGGCCCGGCGGCACCGCACCCGCGCCGGCGCGACCCTCGACGTCGACGTGTCCTCGTTCGTGCTCAACCTCGAGGGCCAAGCGGTCAAGCTCGCGCTGGTCAACGACGTGACCGAGCGCCGCAAGGCCGAGGACGTACTGCGCCGCAGCGAGGAGCTGTTCCGCGGCATCTTCGAGAACACCGGGGCCGGGGTGTCACTGACCGACGCGACCGGGCTGTTCGTCTCGTGCAACCCGGCGTTCGCCGCGATGCTGGGCCGGACCGTGGACGAGGTGCTGCGGCTCACCCCGGCCGCGATCACCCACCCGGACGACTTGGCCGGGCAACAGGCGCTGATGGAGGAAGTGCGCGCCGGCCGCCGCGACCGGTTCACCTACCCCAAGCGCTACCTGCGCCCGGACGGCGAGACCGTGTGGGTCGAGCTGTCGTTCGCCGCGATCCGCACGCCGGCGGGCGCGTACGAGTACGGGTTGGGCGTGTCGGTGAATGTGACCGAGCGCCGCAAGCTCGAGGACCAGCTGCGCCAGGCCCAGAAGATGGAAGCCGTGG
>SXHE01000523.1 GCA_005773755.1 Planctomycetia bacterium | reverse complement strand
TGACGAGGTTGGTCGCATCGACGACGGACGTGAGCGTGACGGGGGCCGTGGTCGCGCGGCTCTCCATCATGCGCGCGGCGATGGCCTTGCGCGTGTGCGAAGCCGCGAGCGGCATCGCGGGCGCGACATCGCAGGCACGGATGCGGCCGTTGCGCCCAGAGCCTTTGAGGGTCGAAGCGTCCACGTTGAGGCGCGCGGCCAGCCGGCGCGCGCGCGGCGTGATCGAATACGCGCGGGGGGCGTCAGCCCCCTGTTCTTGGGCGAACCCTGCCCGCAAGGGCAGGGGTGCGACACTCGCGGGGCACGGCAACTCACCCCCGGCCGCGAGGCCGGGGTTCGCCTTGTTCGTGGGAACCCCCCCCGCTCGCCTAATGGCCTCAGGCGTTTTCCCCGCTTGCAGCAAGAAGCCGATGGTCGCGCCGACCGCGAGCCGGTCGCCGGTCTTCGGGCCGTCGGCGGGGATGTGCAGCGTGCCGGCGTCGAGCGTCTCGACGTCTTCGGTCGCCTTCTCGCCTTCGAGCCGGAACACCGCGTCTCCGGGCTTCACGGTCTCGCCGTCGGCCTTCAGCCACTCGACGAACACGCCCTCTTCCATGTTCCAGCCGAGGCGCGGGATCGTAACGGGAATCGGCATCGGTCACTCCGCCAGCAGGTCGCGAATCGCCTTCGACAGCGCGGCCGTGTCCGGCACGACCGCGGCTTCGAGCGGCGGGCTGTACGGGGTCGGCGTGTGCAGGCCGTTCAGTCGCTTAATGGGTGCGTCGAGTTCGTCGAAGTATCGGTCGGCCACCTGCGCCGCGATCTCCGCGCCGATCCCGTACAAGGCGAAGCCCTCGTCCGCGATCAACAGCCGCCCGGTCTTCGTGACGGACGTGCCAATCGTGTCCACGTCGAGTGGGGCGACCGTTCGCGGGTCAATCACTTCGACAGACACACCCTCGCGCGCGAGCGCGCCGGCGACTTCGAGCGCTTTCGGCACCATCGTCCCCAGCGCGACGATTGTCGCGGCGGTTCCCCCGCGCACGATGGCGGCTTTGCCGAACGGAATCTCGTAAGCCGCTTCCGGCACCGCGCCCTTGAGCGTGAGCAACTCGCGCGGTTCGAGGAACATCACCGGGTCGTCACAGCGGAGCGCGTGGTGCAGCAACCCTTTCGCGTCGTAGGGTGTGGACGGCACGACGACGCGAAGGCCGGGGAAGTGGGCGTACATCGGCGCGTAGTTGCCGCTGTGGTGCGTCGCGGCCGAGTGGCCGATGCCGATGCACCCGCGCAACAGGATCGGCATCTTGAGCCGGCCGCTGCTCATGTACTGCATCTTGGCGATCTGGTTCACGATCTCGCCGACGCCGTCGAGGACGAAGTCGGCGAACATGAAGTCGATGACGGGGCGCGTGCCGGTCATGGCGGCCCCGCAGCCCAGGCCGACGAACCCGCGCTCGGCGATGGGCGTGTCGCGCAGCCGCTGCGCGCCGAACTTGTCGTACAGCCCGGCGGTCGTCTTGAAGTTGCCGCCGCGTACGCCGATCCCCTCGCCCAGCACGAAGATGCCGGGGTTAGCGGCCATCTCCGCGCCAAGCGCTTCGAGCGTGGCCTGCGAATAGGTGATGACGCGCTCGCCGGGCGCGGGCGGTTCCGGCAGGCGGCGCGGCGCGGCGTAGATGTGGTTCGCGGCAGTCGAAGCATCGGGCCAACTGCTCGTTTCGGCTTCTGTGTGCGCAGCCTCCACTTCGCGCCGAACCTCCTCATCAATCTCTTCTGCCGCTTGCGGCTCCGCGAGCGCGGCGCGGAGGCGCTCGATGGG
Source organism: Planctomycetia bacterium (assembly GCA_005773755.1). Classification (GTDB taxonomy): domain Bacteria; phylum Planctomycetota; class Planctomycetia; order Gemmatales; family Gemmataceae; genus Gemmata. The sequence goes on along the minus strand of SXHE01000523.1, from coordinate 4,268 downwards.
GCACTTCGTCTTCCACCGCTCGACGTCTTCGCGTGTGCGGTAGGTGTAGTCGCCCATGCCCTCGGCGTGCGGGCGGGTGCGGTACGTCTTGCACTCGAACAGCGTCGGTCCGTCGCCGCGGCGCGCACGGGCGACGGCTTCGCCGGCCGCGGCGCGGATGGCGAGCACGTCGTTACCGTCTAGTTCGATGCCGGGGATGCCGTAGGCCGCGCCGCGTGACGCGACCGACGGGTTGCCGGCGGCATAGGCGAACGGCACTTCCGTGGCGAACTGGTTGTTCTCGCACACGAACAGCACCGGCAGCTTCCAGATGGCCGCGAGGTTCAGCCCCTCGTGGAACGCGGCGTTGTTCACCGCGCCGTCGCCGAAGAACGCGCCCGCGACGTTGTCCGTTGTCAGCAGCGCGAAGCTGTAGCCCGCGCCGGCCGCTTGCAGGATGCACGGTCCGACGATACCGCTGGTGCCCATCATCCCGACTTCGGGCGAGAACAGGTGCATGGAGCCGCCGCGCCCGTGCGAGCACCCGCTGGCCCGGCCGTACAGTTCCGCGATCAGTTGCACCGGGGGCACGCCCTTCGCCAGCGCGTGCCCGTGCCCGCGGTGCGTGCTGAACACCACGTCGTCGCGGCGCAGGTGGGCGCACACGCCCACGGCGATGGCCTCCTGGCCGACGTAGGTGTGGCACGCCCCATGAACGAGGCCGCGCTGGTGCGACTTCGCCAGTTGCTCCTCGCACCGGCGGATGAGCACCATTGCGCGGTAGAGGGCGAGTTGTTCGTCGTTCGTCATTCGTTCCTCTTCGGCACCTTCACCAGCCCCACGAACACCGCGCCGGCTGCGAAACATACGGATACGAACAGCATTGAGGCGCGGTCGGCGTAACCGGCGTCCTTCAGCGTGCCGACGATGGGCGAACCCAGCGCGCCGGCGATGTTCCCGCACATGTTGATAACCGCGATGGAGACCGCGGCGGCCGACGAGGTGAGCGTCATGGTCGGCAGCACCCAGAACGGCGTGAACCAGAACATTGCGAAGAACCCGGTCAGGCACAGCCACGCGAACACCATCTCCCACCGCTGGCCGGGAACCATCGCGAGCGTGAGGAACACGGCCGCGCCCACCTGTCCGGTGATGCAGTGCCAGCGGCGCTCGCCGGTGCGGTCGGACGACCAGCCCGACAGCCACACGCCGAGGAACCCGCACAGGTACACGACGCCGGTCCAGTTCAGCACGTTGGTCGCGTCCGCGCCGCGCCCGGCCACGGTCAGCAACCCTTCAACGACGGTCGCGAGCCAGAACACGAAGATGTAGCCGGCGATGTTGGTGGCGAAGAGCGCGAGCGCCAGCAGCCACACGTTGCGCGTTTTGAGCGCCTGCCGCAGCGACACGGCCCCGACCGCGGCGGTCGCCTTGCGCTCCGCTTCGAGTTCACTTTCGAGCCACTCGCGCTCTTCAGCCGTGAGCCATTTGGCGTCACGCGGTCGGTCGGTGAGGAGCCAAGGCAGGGCGATGCCGAGCAGCACGGCGGGCGCGCCCTCGATCAAGAACACCCACTGCCAGCCCTTCAGGTCGAACCACGTCTGATCGAGCAACACCGCGGAGACGCGCGCACCGAGGGCCAGGCTCAGGGGTACGCCGAACAACATCACGGACATCGCCCGCGCGCGATCCTTCCGCGGGAACCAGTGCGTGAAGTAGACGATGACGCCGGGGAAGAACCCGGCTTCGGCGAGGCCCTGCAAGAACCGCGCGACGTAGAACTGTGTTGGCGTCTCGACGAGCGCCATCGCCATCGAGCACGCCCCCCACGACACGAGGATGCGCGCGAACCACTTCCGCGCGCTCCAGTGCTCGACCAGTAGCGCGCCGGGGATTTCGAGCACCATGTACCCGATGAAGAACAGCGCGACGCCGATCCCGAACACGGTCTCGGAGAACTCCAGGTCCTTCTGCATCCGCAGTTTGGCGAAGCCCACGTTCGCGCGGTCGAGATAGGCGATGACGTAGAGGAGGAACAGGAGCGGCAGGACGCGCCACGCGACCTTGCGGCGGGCGCTGCGCCCGATCTCGTCGCGCGCGTCGGGAGTTTGGGAGAGGTCCGGCATCGGCGGGAGCGTACCACACGAACGGCGGTCAGACACGCGCAAAACCGCGAGACACGCCCCTTGTCGGTCGGTCGCCCGCCCGCCATAATCTTCCCTTCAGGGTTTTTCCCAGCCGAATCACTGCGCGTTGGCGAGGGTAGTGGGGCGTTCCCCCCCACGAGAGTAGCCGGCCCGCGAGGTGCCCGCATGGCCATTTCCGTTACGCTCAAAGCGTCCCCGCGCACCAAGAGCGGTTCCGCCGCTTCCATCAAACTCCGCAAACAGGGGCAGGTGCCCGCTGTCGTGTACGGGCACAAGCAAGACAACGCGCAGGTCTCCGTGTGCGCCGAAGAACTGGACCGCGCGATCCGCATCCAGCACGCCCGCGTGCTCGACCTCGAAATCAACGGCAAGCCCGAAACGGTCCTCATCCGCGAAGTGCAGTGGGACTACCTCGGCAAGCAGATGATCCACGTGGACTTCGAGCGCAAGGACCGCACGGAACTCGTCCGTGTCACGGTGCCGGTCGAACTGCGCAACGCCCCGAAGCAGACCGGTGGTGGCGTGCTCGATCAGCCGTTCCACACGCTCCACGTCGAGTGCCCGCTCGGCAACATCCCCGAATCGATCCGCATCGACATCACCAACCTGGCGCTCGGCGCGCCGATCCACGTTAAGGAACTGACGCTGCCGGAAGGCGTGAAGGTGCTGGAGTCGCCGGAGTCCGTCGTCGTGCAACTGAAACTGCCGGGCATCGAGCCGGTCGCGGCGGTCGCGGCCGAACCGGGTGCCGGCCCCGAAGTCATCAAGCCGGAGAAGAAGAAGGCCGACGACGAGGAAGCGGACGACAAGAAGAAGTAGTCGGCGGCGGCCCGCGGGCAGTGACACATGCGACGCGAACCGCGTCTGCTATCCTGATGTCCTCACTGTCCTCCGGCTTCTGTCCTCTGACCTCTTGAACCGCCATGAAAGTCATCGTCGGACTCGGCAACCCCGGCCCGAAGTACGCGGGGACGCGGCACAACGTCGGGTTCGACGTGATCGACTACCTCGCCGCCGGCCCCGGCTGCACACCGTTCCGCGAGAAGTTCGAGGCGTTCGTCTCCGAAATGAAGGACGGGGCCGAGCAGGTGCTTTTGGTCAAGCCGCTCACGTTCATGAACCTGAGCGGGCGCGCGGTGCGGGCGATCGGCGACTTCTACAAGGTGCCGGTCGCGGACGTGCTGGTGATCTGCGACGACTTCAACTTGCCGCTGGGCAAGCTGCGGGTGCGGACCAAAGGCAGCCACGGCGGGCAGAACGGCCTCCGAAACATTCAGGAACAACTGGGCACCGACGCCTACGCACGGCTCCGCATCGGGGTGGGCGAGCCGACCTTCGACGCGGTGGATCATGTGCTGACAAAGTTCAAGCCCGGCGAGCGGGCGGCGGTCGAGGACGCCATTGCGACCGCCGCGCAAGCCGCACTGCTCTGGGTGCGACAAGGTGCCGAAGCCGCGATGAACCGGTTCAATGGCGGCGACGAGAAGCCAAAGAAAGAGAAGAAGCCGAAGCCCGACGAGAAAACGGAACAGAAGAAGGCGGACGAGAAGAAGTCGGATACCACCGACAAACCGACCGCTTAGCGAGTGCCTTCTTAACTGATTTCTGAGTACTGCTGCTGACAGGTCGCTCCCCGCTCAACGTCTGGGCGGGGTCGCGGGGCGAGAGGCCCCGACCGAACCACGGTGACCACCGCGCCGGCCCACCGGCGCGGACAACCACGAGGAACGCAATGCCGGTCAAACTGTACGAAACGCTGTTTCTGCTCGACCCGACGAAGGTCTCGTCCGACGCCGACGGCGTCAAGGGCCAACTGCACGCCATCATCGAGCGCCACGGTGGGCACATCGAGGTCAGCCGCCCGTGGGACTACAACCACAAGCTGACGTACCCGATCGGGAAGTCCAAGAAGGGCAGCTTCCACATCGTGTACTACACGTTCGAGAGCACCAAGCAGGCGGAGCTCGAGCGCGACTTCATCCTCCAGGAAGGGCTGATCCTCCGGCAGCTCACTTCGCGCATCGAGCCGAAGTGGCAGGAAGAGATCATGAAGGTCGCCCGCGAAGACACCGGCACCGCGTTCGCGCTGCGCGGGATGCAGGACGAGGCCACGGTGCAGACCGACCCGTCCGCGATCGGCGG
>SXHE01000522.1 GCA_005773755.1 Planctomycetia bacterium | reverse complement strand
AGTTGACCGCGACCGAACTCGTCATCGTGGACCCCGACGGGCTGAAAGAGGAGTTCGTTCGCGTTCAGAAGGATACCAAGAAGTAACGCCGACGAGAGACTCATCGATGCGCATAGTGTTCACGATTGGGCTGATTCTGGCACTCGCCCCCGGCACCGGTGCGGACGACAAGAAAGCCGAGAAGGTCGACCCGAAACTCGTCGTCGGGCACTGGAAGCAGTACGAACCGAAGGACACCAGCCAGATCACGAGCGAGTTCACCGCGGACGGCAAGGTCCACTCGTGGATCGACGACCGCAACGGAACGAAGCCGGAGAAGCTGACCGGAGCATACAAGATCGAAGGGAACGTCATCACCATCACGGTCAACTTCGAGGGCAAGCCGATCAGCCACAAGTCCACAATCACGAAGCTGACCAAAGACGAGTTCCACACCGAGTTCATGGGCACACTAAAGATGCGCCGGTACGAGCCGAGGAAGGACGAGAAGAAGTAGCCCATCGTGCGCACTCGCTGGAGGCGCGCGGCTAACCCAACGCGCGGACCGCTTCCGCCGCTTTCACACACTGTTCGCGCGAAACGTCCAGGTGCGTGACCGCGCGGATGACGCGCGCGCCCAGCGGGGCGACCAGCACGCCTTTCGCCTTCAATCGCTCGGCCACCTGCTTCGCGGTGCCGTGGCGCGCGTCCACTTCCCACCACACCAGGTTCGTTTCCACGTCCGGCGGCGTGAGCGTGAATCCGGGTACGTCGCGCGCCGCGCTCGCGATCAGTTGCGCGTTGACGTGGTCGTCCGCAAGCCGGGCGATGTGGTGGTCGAGCGCGTACCGGCACGCGGCGGCGAGGTAGCCCACCTGCCGCATCGCGCCGCCGAACAGCTTCCGCACCCGGCGGCCGTGCGCGATCAGGTCGCGCGGGCCGAGCAGCATCGAGCCGACCGGCGTGCCCAGCCCCTTGCTGAAGCACACCGCGACCGTGTCGAACGGTGCTCCCCAATCGGCCGCGGTCGTGCCGGTCTTCACCAGCGCGTTCCAGATACGCGCCCCGTCGAGGTGGATCGCGAGACCGTTCGCCCGCGCCCAGCGCGAAATCGCCTGAACCGCGTCGAGCGCGTAGCAGGTGCCGCCGCCGCGGTTGTGGGTGTTCTCCAGCGCGACCAGCCGCGTGCGCACGGACTGCATATCGTCCGGGCGCACCTTGCCTTCGAGGTCGGCCGCGGTGAGCAGCCCGCGCGCGCTGTCGATGGTGCGGCAGGTGACGCCGCTGAGCGCCGCCGGGCCGCCGGCTTCCCACAGGCAAATGTGGCTGTTCGTTTCGAGCAGGATTTCGTCCTGCGGGCGACAGTGGACGCGTACCGCGATCTGGTTCGCCATCGTGCCGGTGGGCACGAACAGCCCGGCCTCCTAGCCGAACAGCGCGGCGGTGTGCCGTTCGAGATCGTTAACTGACGGGTCTTCGCCGAACACGTCGTCGCCGACCGCGGCGGCCGTCATCGCGGCCAGCATCGCGGAGGTGGGCTTCGTCACGGTGTCGCTGCGCAGGTCGATCATAAGGCCCAAGTTTTCGGACGTATGGGAACCGCGGCGGTGTAAGCTGGACGGCACCGCCGCTCGACGGGCTATCCTATCTCCCCGCGCGCGGTGCTTGGAGATTTCGCCAGATGAACCGCTACCTCTCCGCCATCGCCTGTGTTCTCGCGCTCGCGCTCCCCGCGCCTGCGGCCCCGCCGAACGTCGTCCTCATCGTGGGCGACGATCAAGCCTGGACCGACTACGGGTTCATGGGCCACGAGCACATCAAGACGCCGCACCTCGACAAACTCGCGCGCGAGGCGCTCGTCTTCAAGCGCGGATACGTGCCCACCAGTCTGTGCCGCGCCAGCCTCGCCACGATGATTACCGGCTTGTACCCGCACCAGCACCTCACCACGTCCAACGACCCGCCGATCCCGAAGGGGCTGACCAACGCGCAGGCCCAGAAGGACGCGGGGTTCCTCAAACAGCGGCACGAGATGATCGCGCTGTTCGAGAAGTCGCCCACGCTGCCGAAGATGCTGGAAAAGGAAGGCTACGTCAGCTTCCAGGCGGGGAAGTGGTGGGAGGGCAACGCCTGCCGCTGCGGGGGCTTCACCGAGGCGATGACTCACGGCGACCCGGCGAAGGGCGGGCGGCACGGCGATGACGGCCTCAAGATCGGCCGCGAGGGTCTACAGCCGGTGTTCGACTTCCTCGACAAGTCGAAGAAGGACAAGAAGCCGTTCTTCGTGTGGTACGCGCCCATGATGCCGCACACGCCGCACAACCCACCGGCGCGCCTGTTCGACAAGTACAAGGACAAGACGAAGTCGCCGTTCGTCGCCAAGTACTGGGCCATGTGCGAGTGGTTCGACGAAACCGTGGGCGACCTGCTCGCGAAGCTCGACAAGAACGGGCAGGCCGAGAACACCATCGTCATCTACCTGCACGACAACGGATGGATTCAGGACGAGAACTCCGGTGCGTACGCGCCCAAATCGAAGCGCTCGCCCTACGACGGCGGGCTGCGCACCCCGGTCCTCATCAAGTGGCCGGGCAAGGTGAAGGCCGGCACCAGCGAGCGGCTCGCGAGTTCCGTCGACCTCGCGCCCACGATCCTGCACGCGGTCGTGGGCAAGCAGAGCAAAAGCATGGAGGGCATCAACCTGCTCGACGCGCACTGGCTCGCCAGCCGCGACACCGTGTACGGCGAAGTTTTCGAGCACAACGCCATCGACATCACCAAGCCCGGCGCGAACCTGCAATACCGTTGGCTGATCGACGGTCACTGGAAGTTGATCGTGCCCAACGCGCCGAACGTGAAGGGAACGCCGGAACTGTACGACCTGTCGAAGGACGCGACCGAGAAGGACAACCTCGCCGGTAAGCAGCCCGACATGGTACGGGAGCTGACCAAGAAGCTCGATGCGTGGTGGAATCCCTGACGAAGGCCGGGCGGTTGGCACGGCCGGTGGTTCACTTTGTCCCGTTCCACGTTCGGATCAGCTCGAAAGTGTTCGTCCCGCCCTTCGGGTTGCGGACCTTGCCGTGAAGGCGGTTGCCGTCGAGAGTCAGTTCGCCGGTCAACCGGTGAACCGGGTCCACCTTACCGCCGACGCTGATATCCGCGACGATCTGCATCGTTGTGCCGTTGAACTCGCGGCCCTCGAAGATGATGGCGAACCCCGATTCGGGGTCCTCGTGCCGGCCCGTGACGCGGGCACCGGTCTGCTTCAGCGTGAAGAGGTGGTTCTCGTCGTCGCGCCACACGCCGATGTTCTTCGCCCCGCCGGAGAACACTAGGGGCACCTTCTCGGCCCGCAGGTCGTCGAGCTGACGGAAGGTGTCGCCGAGACCGAGGCCGCCGGCCGCGTCCCGGATTTTCTGAAGGCCGTGCATCCCGTCGGCGCGCCGGGAGCCGCTGTCACGGTCGTTGGGATCGTAGACCGTCCAGAACATCGCGTAGTTCCAAGCCTCCTGGTACTTGCGCTTCGCGAGGTCGACGTCGCCGCTCTTCTGGGCCGCCGCCGCGATCTCCGTCATCCCTTTCCAGTCCCGCGCTTTCACGACCGCGCTCTCCTCCGGCTGTGCGAAGGCGTCGGACGTGCTCGCCAGAACCAGGACCGCCGCAAGGACCGCCGCGCGATTCATGACCGTCTCCCGGATGTCTGAGGTGGTGTTCTTGTAAAGCGGGACGCGCCAGCTCAGCCGCCTTGCGCCGGGTATCGGAATTGAGGGGCGGATTTCACTCCTCGTCGGGCCGTTAGCCCGGCTTCCTCCTCGCCCCGCGGATCGCTTCCGCTGTGAGCGGGTCGTCGGGCCAACTGTGCTTCGGGTAGCGCGCGCGCAGTTCCTTGCGCACGAGCGGATAGCCGTTCTTCCAGAAGCTCGCGAGGTCGTCCGTCACCTGTTGCGGGCGATAGTTTGGCGCGAGCAGGTGAAGCAGCACCTTCGCGCGCCCGCGGGCCACGCGCGGGGTTTCCGTCAGCCCGAACATCTCCTGAATGCGGGCCGCGAGCACCGGCGGGCGGCCCTCTTCGTAGGCCAGTTCGATGTGGCTCCCGCTCGGCACCTCAATGCGCTCGGGCGCTTCGCTCTCCACTGCTTGAAGTTGCTGGTAACTCCACTGCCCTTTGAGGAAGTCGAGCCACGGGCCGGTGCGCACGTCGGCGAGCGAGCGCCGGTTGCGGCACAGCCACTGGAGCGCGTCGCGCAGGTCGGCGGCCTCGACCGCCGGCAGCTCCAGCTCCGGTATCCACACGCGCAAGCAGCGGACGCGCGTGCGGAACAGCCCCGCCGCGCTGTCCGGTGCGGGCAGCACCTTCACCAACCGCTCGGCCGCGGCGCGGGCCAGCACCACCGCCGCTTCGCCCTCGTTCGCGATGTGGGCGTCGCGCTCTTCCAGAACGAGATCGTCGAAGCGCGTGACCTTCCGCGCCGCGAGGCGCTCGGTCTTGTCGTCGAAGGTCACTTCGATGCGCGTCGTAATGCGTTCCGTCGGGAGCCAGTCGCGCTCGACGCCGCTCGCGAGCCGCACGAACGAGTCCGCGCCGCCCGCGTCCACATCGACACACACGAACAACTCCGGCTCGCTGACGCCGCTGCTGGGCGCGAGCCGCACCCCGCGGCCCCCGACCGTGACCGCCTTCGTGCCGCCCACCTCGCGCCGCCGCACCAGCCGATCCGGGTTCGCCAGGCGCGCGAGTTGGTCGCGAACCTCAAGCACCCCATGCGCGCCGCCCTTGTGCAGTCGCCCCAACGGGCCATCGAGTCGGCCGCGGGCCTCGAACGCTTCCAGAGCTTCCACTCGGTCGAGCACGTCCGACACTGTCGATACGGCCCTGGCGAGCGGGGGGCGTAAGCCCCCCGAGGCGGAATCGAACTCCCGCAAGAATGGGTCGCGTTCGGAGAGCAGCGCCGCGGCCAGCGCGGCGCGATCGGCGCACCCGAGGCGAGCGCCGTCGAGCAACAACCGACCGAGTCGCGGGTGAATGGGCAACCCGGCCGCGGCTTCACCCAAATGCGTGAGCGCGCCCGCGCGGAACAGACCGAGTTGATCGAGTAGCGCGAGCGATTGCTGAACGGCGTCCTCGGTCGGCGCGTCGAGCCACGGGAACTTGCGCACGTCGGGTTCGCCCAGCGCCGCAAGTTGGAGCACAGCGCCGCACAGATCGACGCGCTTGATTTCGGGCACCGTCTGTTCGGGTCGTCCGCGGTGACTCGGTTCGTCCCACAGGCGAACGCAGACGCCCGGCGCGGTGCGCCCCGCGCGGCCGGTGCGCTGGTCCGCGGACGCACGCGAAATGGGCACGAGCCGCAAGCGATCCATTCCGACCGACGGCTCGAACTCCATCTGCCGCGCGAGGCCGGAATCGACCACCGCCGTGACCCCGTCCACCGTGACCGACGTTTCCGCGACGTTCGTTGCCAGCACCACCTTCCGCCGGTCGAGCCGCTGCAGCGCGCGATCCTGCTGTTCGGGCGGCAGGTCGCCGTGCAGCGGAAGCACTGCGATTCCGTGCTCGCGGGCGAACGATTCGAGGTCGTCGGCACACTGGCGGATCTCGCGTAGCCCCGGCAGGAACGCCAGCACGTCACCGGCAACTTCCTCTAGTACAGCGCGGACCGCGTCCGCGACGGCGAGTGACACCGCGGTGTCATTGCGGCGCGGCCGGTACTTCACCTCGACCGGGAACGCGCGCCCCTGGCTGTCTACCACCGGGCAGCCGCCGAGGTACGCGGAGATCGCGCCCGGATCGACGGTCGCGGACATCACCACACACTTCAGTTCGGGCCGCACGTTCTCGCGGATCAGCCGGACCATGCCGAGGGCGAGGTCGGCGTCGAGGCCGCGCTCGTGGAACT
>SXHE01000521.1 GCA_005773755.1 Planctomycetia bacterium | reverse complement strand
GGCAATGGCTTCCAGCGAACGCATGCCGGCGAGTGTGGCGACGACCACGAGGTTGAGGATCACCGGGAGCGGATACCGCCGCCCCGACGGATCACGCGGGTCGGGAATTGTGGCCAGAACCTCCGTCAGTGACGGCGCGGCTTCCATACCGGTCTCCCATAAAAGGACCGGAGGCCAATACCCAAACTTCGCCCAACCGCCAAGACCAACGAACTAAACGGCCCTGCCGCGCGGGCGAAATCGGTTGACCGCGAACGCGGTCTGGCGCACACTGGCCGTATGACGCTCGACCGTCGCACCTGGCTCAAACTCGGCGGCCTCAGCCTCGGCGCGCTCGCCACCGGGGCCGACCCCACGCTCGCCCGGCTGTTCGCTGCGGAAGAGCGGTCCGGCGCGCGCGCGGACCCGGACTTCTCCGTAATCCTGTTCTGGGCCAACGGCGGACCGAGCCAGCTCGAAACTTTCGATTTGAAGCCCAACGCCCCGGCCGAAATCCGTGGCCCATTCAAGCCGATCAAGACGAACGTCCCCGGCGTCCACATCTGCGAACACCTTCCGCATCTGGCAAAGATCGCGGACAAGTTCGCGCTGGTGCGCAGCCTGCACCACACGCGCGGCGAGCACTCCGGCGGCACACACCGCTTCCTGACCGGGTACTCGTCGGTCGCCGCGAACCTCAACGATGCCGAATACCCGGACGTCGGCTCGGTGGTGGCGAAGCAGCTCGAGGGCCGTGCGGGCGAGGTGCCGCTATACGTCTCGAACACCAAGTTCTACGGCAGCGGGCCGGGCTACCTGGGGCCGAGCGTCGCCCCGTTCATGCCGGCCCCGAACCCGCTCACTTCGACCGGTGCGAACGCCTACGACCCGGTGCCGCTCGCGCTCGTCGGCGCGACTCGCGCGGGTCTGAGCATCGACGCCGAGGGCGCGGTCATACTGCGCGGGCGCGACGAACTGCGCCGCTCGCTCGAAGCCCTGCCCCGCGCGTTGGACGACCGCGCCGGCCCCGCCGCGACCTTCGGCCGGCACCAGCGCCGCGCCGTCGAACTGCTGGCCGGGCCGAAGACCCGCGCCGCCTTCGACCTGGCGAACGAGGACGCACGCACGCGAGCACGCTATGGCGATTCCGACTGGGGCCGCGATCTGCTCACCGCCCGCCGGCTCGTCGAGGCCGGCGCGCGGTTCGTGCAGTGTCAGGCGACCTTCAAGCTCCGCACGGAAACCGGCCGCACGACGACCTGGGACGACCATTCGGTGAACTGCGATATCTTTCGCGCGTACGAGGAGCGCATGCCGTCGCTGGACCGGGCGATGTCCGCGCTGATCGAAGACCTGTTCGCCCGCGGGCTGGACGGTCGCGTCCTGTTCCTGTTTTGCGGTGAGTTCGGCCGCACGCCGCGGATCGCGTATCAGGACACGAGCCGCCGGCCGGGGCGCGACCACTGGCCGCGCGCGATGAGCGTGCTGGCCGCCGGTGGCGGTCTGACGATGGGACAGGTGATCGGCGCGACGAACGCCCGCGCCGAGGAACCGAGCGACCGGGCGATGGACAGCAACTGTCTACTGGCGACGATCTACCAGCGGTTCGGGATCGACCCGAACCGGCTGCAGCACGACCGGGCCGGGCGACCCGTCGCGATTCTGCCGGAGTGCGCGCCGATCGCGGAACTGATCGGCGCGCCCCGCCGCGCGAAGTGAGCCTCGCGGCTCACGGGTCTTTCTTCGGTTCCTTCTTTTCTTCCTGCTTCTTGAACGTGTAGTTCTTGGCCCCGATCGTCCCGGTGATGGTGTCCTTCTCGAACTTGAAGTCCAGCGTCAAGCCCACGCCGCCAGACATCGCCCCGGCCTTGATCTTCCCGTCCTTGTCGATCTTGTAGGTACCGTCGGCCATCTTCCAGCCGCCCTTCTGCTTGGTCCAGCCGAACTTGAACTTACCGTCCTTGAGGAACTCCATCGGTTGCCCGGCGGGTTCGGTACTGACCCATTTGCCGACGACGGCCTCGTCCGGTTCCGCGGACCGAGCGGGCGAGCTGATGACCGCGGCGAACGCGACCCCACACAGAACGACGAACAGACGCATGCGAACTCCACTGAGCTGAAGGCGCGTCCGCCGGCACCAGCCGAACGGACCGTGGTGAACGGGCGAGGACCGATATTCTATCCCCTGGCGAATCAGTACCCAGAGCCAATATGACACCCACACCCACCGCTCCGCGTTACAAGGCCGAGGAACTGATCGACTACGCGGCCGCGCTGTTCGCCGCCGCCGGCTGCGACGGCGACAAGCCGCGCACGATCGCGGCCGGATTGGTCGAGGCGGACCTGCTCGGCCACACCACACACGGCCTGCAACTCGCGGGCACCTACCTCGGCGAACTGGAGTCCGGCGCGATGGCCGCGCGCGGTGAACCGGAGGTCGTCGCGAACCGCGGTGCGGCCGTCACCTGGGACGGCCGCCGCTTGCCCGGTGTGTGGCTCGCGGCGAAGGCGGTCGACCTCGCGTGTGACCGCACACCGACGTTCGGCACCGCCACGGTCGTGATCCGGCGCAGCCACCACGTGGGCTGCCTCGCGGCGTTCCTCCAGCGCGCGACCGACCGCGGGCTGATGATTACGATTGCCAGTTCCGACCCGGCGGTGGCGACGGTCGCCCCGTACGGCGGGCGCACCGCGGTCTACACGCCGGACCCGCTCGCGGTCGGCATCCCCACCGACGCCGACCCGATCCTCATCGACATCAGCGCGTCCATCACGACCAACGGCATGGCCGGTCGGCTGAGGCGCGAAGGCAAGCGGTTCCCCGCCGTGTGGGCGCTCGACGCGGCCGGCAACCCCACCGACGACCCGAACGCGCCCTTCGCAAACCCGCCCGGCACGCTGCTGCCGGTCGGCGGCACCGACCACGGGCACAAGGGCTACGGCCTCGCGCTGATGGTCGAGGCGCTTACGCAGGGGTTGGGCGGGTTCGGCCGCTCCCAAATGCCGACGCAGTGGGGCGGGTCGGTGTTCGTGCAGGTACTCGACCCGTCGGCGTTCGGCGGCTCTGCCGAGTTCGCGCGCGAAACGGGCTGGCTGGCGACCGCGTGCCGCGCGTCCGCGCCGGTGCCGGGCGGCGAGCCGGTCCGGTTGCCCGGCGAGCGCGGGCTGGCGCGCAAGCGCCGCGCGCTGGCCGAAGGGGTCGAGGTGTATCCCGGCATTCTGGATGCGCTCGCGCCTCTGGCCGCCAAGTACAATGTGAACCCGCCGCGCCCCCTCTCCTAACACCGGGAAATCCGCCATGCGCACTACCCTTCCCTTCGCGTTCCTACTGCTCTGCACCACTGCCAACGCGCAGCCGAAGGTCGATCTCGGCCCCGTGACCGAGAAGCACGAGATGGTGCCGATGCGCGACGGCACGAAGCTGTCCGTGTACCTCTACTTCCCGGCGGGCAAAGGCCCGTGGCCGGTGCTGCTCGAACAGCGGTACGCGGACCTGACCGCGGCCGGTACGCGCAAGAGCTTCGCGAAGCTCGCCGAAGGCGGGTACGTGGTCGCGGCGCAGAACTTCCGCGGTGCGGGCAAGTCCGAGGGCACCTGGGTCGGCTACCGCGCGCTCGGCTGGGGTGAGAAAAAGGACGGCTTCGACACGGTCGAATGGCTGGCGAAGCAGCCGTGGAGCACCGGCAATGTCGGCACGTTCGGCAGCTCACAAGCCGGGTTCGCTCAGAACTTCCTCGCGGTCACGAGGCCACCGGCACTCAAGGCGCAGTACATGATCGACACGGGTCTGAGCCTGTTCCACGAGGGCTACCGCATCGGCGGCACCACGCGCCCGGAACGCTTCAAAACGATGGACGCCGTGTGCCGCGAACCGGCACACAACCGCGCGCTGCTGAAGGAGTGGTTCGCGCACCCGACCTACGACGAGTACTGGGCCGCGGAGGACTGCACCAAGCACATCGACAAGATGGACGTGCCGTGTTTCACCGTGGGGAGCTGGTACGACTTCATGTGCGTCGGCAGCGTGGACAGCTACATCGCCCGGCAGCACAAGGGCGGGCCGAACTCGCGCGGCAAACAACAACTGCTCATCGGCCCGTGGCTGCACGGGCGGTTCAAGAACACGAACAAAACCGGCGACCTCGAATACCCGGAGAGCGCAAAGTTCGACACCGAAGCGCACATGATCCGCTGGTTCGACTACCACCTGAAGGGCAAAGATAACGGCGTGTTGAAGGATCCGACCGTGCGCTACTACGTCATGGGCGCGGTCGGGGAGAAGAACGCGCCGGGCAACGAGTGGCGCACCGCGTCCGACTGGCCGGTGAAGGCCACCGAGACGCCGCTCTACCTTCACACCGGCGGTACGTTGTCAACGCTCGCGCCGAAGGAAGAGAAGTCATCGACCGCGTTCCTCGCCGATCCGAAGAAGCCGGCGACGATCCCCGCCCGCGGGTTCCCCGGCGCGAAGGACGCGCGCGACTTCGAGAAGCAGGAGCACGTAAAGTCGTTCACGACCGACGTGCTGACGGAGCCGGTCGAGTGGACCGGGAAGGTGCGCGCGGAGCTGTTCGTCTCGTCCAGTGCGAAGGACACGGACTTCATCGTTCGCGTGTGCGACGTGTACCCGGACGGCCGCTCGGTGCTGGTGATGGACTACGTGCGCCGCGCCCGGTACCGCGAGGGCTACGAGAAGGAAGTGCTCATGGACGCGGGCAAGGTGTACGCGGTCAACTTCGACATCGGTTGGACGAGTCTCGCGTTCAACAAGGGCCACCGCATTCGCGTGACGGTCGCGAGCACCGGCGCGCCGTTCTACGAGCCGAACCCCAACACCGGCGAACCGCTCGCGCTCGATTTCCCCGAAAAGACCGTGGTCGCGACGAACGCCGTGCATCACGACAAACCGCGGCCCTCGCGGATCGTCGCCCCGGTTGTGGCGAAGTGACGCGCTCGCGCCCGCTATTGTTTAGCGACGACGACGACCGCGGCGGTCGGGTCGGCACCGGCGCGGAGGCGGACTTCCGCGCCGACCCAGGGGGCGGTTGTGCGGGCCGTGCGGTCGGATTCGACCGTCCACTCAAGCGCGTGCCAAAGGCCGGTCGCGTCGGCGGCGAACAGCGCGGGCGGGGCCGCGCTCGCGTCCGCCTCGAACACCACACTGGCCCCGGCCGCCTCCGCGACCGCGCGGAGCGAACCGGGGCCGGCGAACGGGATCGCGGTGCCGAGTTCTTCCTCGCTCAGCGCGGCGGCGAACGCGGCCACGGCCGCAGTGTCGTCGAACGCGGCCTCGAGTTCGTTGAGGCTGAGGCCGCCGGCGCTCTTGCGGCTCGCGAAGAACGCGCCCGCGACCGGTTCGCGGCGGGCCGCCGCGGCCAGCACTGCGGCGGTCACGCTCGCCATCCAGTCGGTGTAATCGGGGTCGGCCTGGGCTTCCCACGCGCTCGACGGGCCGTCGAGCGGGCCGGTCGCGAGCTGGCGCAACTTCTGTCGGGCGCGGCAGACGTGGTGTT
>SXHE01000520.1 GCA_005773755.1 Planctomycetia bacterium | reverse complement strand
CCCCGTGCGGGCCGTGCTCGCCCGGGCTACGCGCGCGGAACAGCGCGCGCGCGACGGGCACCAGTTCTTCTGCCGGCCGACCGCGGGCCAGCGGGGAATGGATCAGTGTCCGCACCCGCCGCGCGAAGCGGACGGGAGCTGGGCGTTCAACTGCCGGTGCTGGCTGGAGCCGATTCTGTCGGCGGGGTAGCGCGGATGTTCCGCGCGACGGCCGCGCGGGTCGCGCTCGCGTCGGACTCCCAATACGACCCGTCTTCGCCGCCGCAGAGCACCCGTTCGGTTTCCGTCGCCTCGGCCACCAGCGCGCACCGCTCCCGCTCGGCGGCGACGGCACCGCACCAGGCGTTCGCCGCAATGATCTTCACGCCGGCTTCGTAGGTCAGGTCGATGTCCTCGCGGTACACGGCCCACCACTGCTCGAAGGTCATCTTCTGCCCTCCCCGATTTGCACCGCACTTCCGCGCGCCGCCATTATCGACCGCATGGCGACCCGGACCAAGACCAAACGCCCCACGAAAGCCCAGCGCGCGTTGCTGGAGTGGAGCGCGTCCGCGCCGGCCGGCAGCCCGCTGAAGGTGGACCGCGACAAGCGGGTCATCTACGGCGTGCGGGTGATCGGCCGGTTCTCGCGCAACAGCCACGGTTTGGCCGAAGCGACCGGCGGCACCGAGTACACGCGCGCCTGCATGGAGCAGGCGCTGGCGCTGTACGAGGGCGCGGAGGTGCTCGACGGTCACGAGCAGCCCGGCGTCAAGCGGGCCAACGGCGGCAACGACGACGTCGTCGGCGTGCTCCGCAACGCGCGCCTCGAAGGGGCCGGCGCGGACGAGTGCGTCCGCGCCGACCTGCATTACTTCGGCACCCACCGCCGCACCGCGCAGGTGCTCGAAGACGTGGAGTGCGGGCTGGGCGTGTACGGCCTGTCGCACGACGCCCGTGCGGGGCGCGAGCGATTCGACCCGGCCGCGCGCCGTCTGGTAATCGAGAGTCTCGCGAACGTGAAGTCCGTGGACCTGGTCCGCAAGCCGGCGACCAACCGCAACCTTTGGGAAGCAGTGCAACCCATGAGCACGACCCTCCGCCAGCTCCTCGAGTCGCGCCGCCCGAAGTGGAGCAAGCCGCGCCGCAAATGGGCCGACCGCTTGCTCGAAGACGACGCGCTGGCCCCGGCGATGGACGCACCCGCCGAACTCGCCGACGGCGGCGACGAGGACGACGCGCTCTGGAACGGGTTCAAGGCCGCGATCGACAAGCTGTTCGAGAAGTACTCCTCCGGCGAACTCGACGAGAAGGCCGTCGGCAAGCAGGTGGTCGAGTACCTGAAGGCCCACAAGAAGCTCACCGGCGACGACGAGCCCGAAGAGCCGGTGAAGGAAGGGGCCGAGGACGACGACAACGCTGACAAGAAGAAAGCCGATTCCGACAAGACCGAGAGCGTCAAGGAAACCGCCGCGCTGAAGCACAAGCTCGCGGTCCGTGAGCTGGCCGACGACCTCGGCATCCGCGGCGACACGGTGCTCCTGGACACGGCCGAGCGGCTGCCCGACCTGGCCTCGGCGCGTCGGCTCTTCGAGCGCGAGAGGGCCCGCGGCGGCGCGCCCCGGTCCGGCGGCTTCGCGCCGGGCGGAAGTGCCGCGAGCAAGGCCCCGGCCGACGCCGCCGAGTTCGCGAACTCGATCCGGGACTGAGCGCGGGACACACACCACCACACGGGGCTAGCCGATGTCGAACGTTGCCCGCTTCACGCACGAACTGTCCGAACTCGACACCGTCCACATCTGGGACGACTTCTTCTGGTACGTCACCGCGCACCAGTGGACGAGTCTCGCCGCCGACACCACGCCGACGCTCACCGTGGGCGACGCGGTCAACGGCGTGCTCGCGCTGTTCACCGACACCACGGACAACAACGAGGTCGCGGTCCGCTCGACGGCCGAGCTGTTCAAGGTCGGCACCAACCGCGAGATCGTGTGTCGCGCGAAACTCCAGTACTCGGAGAACGACACGAACAAGGCCAACGTGTTCGTGGGGTTCGCCTCGGCCATCGGCGCGAACCTGCTGCTCGACAACGGCGGCGGCCCGCGGGTCTCCGGCGACATCCTCGGCATCTTCAAGGTGGACGGCGGGACCGTCTGGAAGTGCGTCAGCCAGGTCAACGGCACGGCCACGATCACCGAGAGCACCACGACCGCCGGCGGCACGACCGCCCAGGTGCTCGAGGTGATCGCGAAGGACTGGGACGGGGTGAAGATGGAGGTGCTGTTCAAGGTCGGCACCGTCGCGGGCGGCACGGAGTACCTGAAGGACGCCAACGGCACCGTGATCCGCCACACCGTCGCCATCGCCAGCGCCACCGAGATGAACGTCGGCGTGTACGTCAAGACGGGCGGCGGCTCCGGCGGCGAGACCGTCAACGTGGACTACGTGTACGCGAACCAGAACCGCATCTGACCCGCTCACCGCCTCCAGCCGAGGGTTGCCCGATGGGTATCAAGTACGACGCGCTGCTCGCTCACTACCGCCGCTACCCCGAGGCCGCGAGCCGGCACCTGCGCGAATCGTTCGAGAAGAAGGCCGTCCGCGGCGCGGACTTCGACTTCGGCCGGCTGTTCGAGGAGTGCTTCGGCTGGCACCACTTCCGCGCCTGCCGCGAGCGCAAGGCGCTCGCGAGCGACGTGATGAATCGCGCCCTGCTCGAAGCCGAAGGCGCGGTGACGACGGCCGCGTTCCAGAACATCAGCGGCCAGATCGTCTACTCCTCGGTGCTCGACAAGTACGAGTCCGAGGAGTTCGTGTTCTCGAAGCTGATCCCCGAAGAGCCGATCACCAACGGCACCCTCGACGGCGAGAAGATCGCCGGCATCACGGAGATCGGCGACGAGATCGCCGTCCGCAACGAGAACGAGGAGTACGCGATCGCGGGCGTCGGCGAGGACTGGATTTTCGCCCCGGCCTCGAAGGACCGCGGCCTGATCGTGCCCGTGACGTGGGAGGCCATCTTCGCGGACCGCACCGGCAAGGTGCTCGAGCGGTGCGGCGACGTGGGCCGCTGGTTCGGGGTCAACAAGGAGAAGCGGGCCATCGACTGCGTGATCGACGAGAACACCACCGCGCACCGCT
>SXHE01000519.1 GCA_005773755.1 Planctomycetia bacterium | reverse complement strand
TCACGGTCGGGTACTGCCAGAAGTCCGGCAGGAGCCACGGGTGCGGGTAGCTGGGCACGCCGCCGCCGGGTTTCAGTTCTTGCCGGAAGTTCTGGAGCTTCTCTTCCGACAGCCGGCCTTCGACGAAGGCCCGCGCGTACATGCCGGGGCTGCCGTGACCCTGGAAGAAAATCACGTCGCCGGGGTGGTCGGCCGACCGGCCGCGGAAGAAGTGGTTGAACGCGATCTCGTACAGGGTCGCGGAACTGGAGAACGTCGCGATGTGCCCGCCGACGTTCGTGGTCTTGTTCGCCCGCTGAACCATCGCCATCGCGTTCCAGCGGACGGCGTTCTTGAGCTTGCGTTCCAGCTCGCGGTCACCGGGGAACGCGGCCTGCTGATCGACGGGGATCGTGTTCACATACGGCGTGGTGACGCCACCGAGCATCTTCGCGCCGGCCCGGTCGGTAACGGCGATGAGCGTTTCGAGCAGGAACTTGGCCCGCTCCGGCCCGCCGTGTTTGAGCACGGACTCCATCGCTTCGAGCCAGTCGGCGGTTTCCTGCGGGTCGATGTCTTCGGGAAGTCGGGCACTGCTACTAGCTAGAACGTCGGGTGTGACGAGCATCGACAGCGTCCTCGTGGAGCGAGCGGGCGGGAATATGGCTCGGCTCGGGGTGCAAAGGTAAGATAGGCGGGGGCTTCTGCCGCGTCTATATGACAGGAAACCCGCGCGAAAGGCCGGCGATCATCATGCGAACCGTGGCTGCTGTTGCCCTCATAACCGCTACGCTCGGCGCGCTCCCGGCGGCCGATCCGCCGCGCCCGCTTTCGCCCACGAGCATCAGCTTCGAGAAGTCGCCCGCCGTGCTGGGCGAGGCCGTGGACTCCATCTCGAAGGCCGCGGGCGTGAAAGTGTCTGTCGCCCCCAATCTGTTGAAGACGCCCCTGAAAGACTTCAAAGGCTTCAAGGCCGTTCCGTTCTGGGAAGGGCTGCAAGCGACCGCGGACGCCAGCGGCACGCGCATCGCGCTCGCGAAGGGGGGCCGCGAGATCGGCCTCGTTCCGCGCGGGGCGTCGCGCGAGGTCGCGTCCACCAGCGGCTCGTTCCGCGTCGTGGCCCAGCAGGTGACCGGCCGCGCGCTGCTGACCGAAGGCATCACCGTCCACGAGGTCGGGTTGCTTGTCCATTGGGAGCCGCGGCTGCGGGTGTACCGCATCGACACCGCGCCGAAGATCAGCGAGGTCAAGGACGTGCCCGGCTCGAAGCTCGTCGCGGACGGCGGCGGCTCGCAGGTGCTTCCGTCCGACGCGACCTCCGAGATGCGGGTGCGCGTCACCGGCCTCACCCGCGACAGCGAGCGCATCAAGTCGCTGGCGGGCGTGTTCACCGTGACCGCGGCCGAAAAGATGCTGGCGTTCGACCTCGCCGCGCCCGCCGGCAAACTGCCCGACGCGAAGAAGATCGAAGGTGTGACCGCGGCGCTGAAGCGGTTGGAGAAGAAGGGAAACACGTGGGAAGTCGTTGTCGATGTGTTGTACCCCGAAGGGCTGCCGCACTTTGAGAGCTTTCAGGGCGAGTGGTGGCTGCGCGACAACCGGCTGCTGTTGCTCGGCCCCGGCGGCAAGACGTTCGTGCTGGACGACTATGAGTTCCCGTCGCCGGACAGCCCGCGCCCGCTGCGCGTGATCTACCGGTTCAAGGAGGACGCGGCGAAGGGGATCGGCAACCCGACCGGCGCGGGCTGGTCGTTCGTGTACGAGACGCCCGCCCCGCTGAGCGAAGTGAAGGTGCCCTTCGAACTGAAGGACATCCCGCTGCCTTGAGTCGTTAGCTCGTCGCGTGCACCCGAATCTTCCCGCTGCCCGCGCCCGTGATGCGCCCCACGATCGCGCTCGCGAGCGTGCCCGCCGCGCTCAGCGCGCGGCACACCTCATCCGTTTGTGCCTCTGGCACGGCCGCGAGCAGCCCGCCGGATGTTTGCGCGTCGCACAGCAGTAGTTGATCTTCGGGCGAAACGTCCGTGGCGAACTCGACCCAATCCGCGAGGAACTTGGCGTTCGCGCGGGTGCCGCCGGGGGCGATGCCGGCTTTCACATACTCCCGCGCCGCGTCCAGCACCGGCACGCGGTCGGCACACACCTCGGCCGTCACGCCGCTGGCGGCGGTCACGTTGCGCAGGTGGCCGAGCAACCCAAACCCGGTGATGTCCGTGAGCGCGTGAACATCGAACCGCGATAGCACCTCCCACGCGCCGCGGTTCAGCGTCGTCATCACGCGAATCGCGTCCGCAATCGCCCCGCGCGAGTCCTGATCGTTCTTCGCCGCGGTCGAGATGATGCCCAGGCCGAGCGGTTTCGTGAGAATCAGCGCGTCGCCCGGCTTCGCCCCGGCGTTCGCCAGCACGCGCTGTGGGTGAACGGTGCCGACGACGGCCAACCCGAAGATCGGTTCTTCGCTCTTGATCGTGTGCCCGCCGACGATGTTGATGCCCGCTTCCGCCGCGATCTCGCTCGCGCCCGCGAGGATTTCGCCCAGCACCGTGGCCGGGAGCGAATCGGGGAACCCGACGATGCTCAGCGCCGCGGTCGGCTTGCCGCCCATCGCGTACACGTCGGAGAGCGCGTTCGCCGCGGCCACGCGGCCGAAGTCCCGCGGCCCGTCAACAATCGGAGTGAAGAAGTCCGTCGTCAGCACCAGCGCGAGGTCGTCGCTCAGCTTGTAGATGGCCGCGTCGTCGGCGGTCGAGCTGCCGACGAGTACGTTCGGGTCCGTCACGGGCGGCAGCATTCCCAGCAGCGGAAGCAGGAAACCCGGCGGGTCGAGACGCGCACCGGCGACACGTC
>SXHE01000518.1 GCA_005773755.1 Planctomycetia bacterium | reverse complement strand
TGCGGTCGATGCCGAACGGCTCGTACTTGGGGCCGAGGTAGCCCGCGCCGCCGTTGCCGGTGCTGCCGGTGCGCACGAACGAGGGCAGGTCGCTGTCGGGGTTGCCGTTGTACTTGGCGATGACCGCGCCGATCTCCGGGTGCGGCGTGCGCTCGTTCATCTTGTAGCAGGTGTGCATGTGGTAGATGCCGTCCGGGTGGTCCGGCGACGCCGTCTTCATGCTGCGGATCACCGCGAGCTTGTCGGCGACCGCCCCCATCTGC
Organism: Planctomycetia bacterium; assembly: GCA_005773755.1. Classification (GTDB taxonomy): domain Bacteria; phylum Planctomycetota; class Planctomycetia; order Gemmatales; family Gemmataceae; genus Gemmata. The sequence continues at coordinate 3,076 of SXHE01000518.1, read as the reverse complement.
GGTAGGTACTCACACACTTGCAGGCCGTTCACCTTCGACGGAACGGGCCGGAACAGCCCGCCCGTGGGCCGACCGGGTTTCATGTCGAACGTGTCGATCTGGCTGGCCCCGCCGTTCATCCACAACAGGATGCAGCGCTTCTTGGCCTTCGTGACCTCTTCGGCCGCGCTCTTGGCGTGCGCGAGGCCGCCCCAGTTGGGGAGGATCATGCCGGACCCGGCGACCGCCGCGCCCTTGATGAACGCCCGCCGCGACAGGTGAGATTGCGTGTGGTTCATGTGTATCTCCGGGCGAACGGCCGGTGTCAGCCGGCCGGTGAGGGCAATGCGTGATCTTATGCACTGAGGTCGCACCGGCCGGCTGACACCGGCCGTTCGCCTCAGGGGTTGAATCGAAACTCGCTGCTGTTGAGCAGCACCCAGATGGCGTCTTCCACGGCGGCGTCCGGCTTCGGCTCGCGCTTGATGTAGCTCACGAACGCTTCCAATTCCTTCGGCTTCGGCTCGCGGCCCAGCACGGTCAGGTACATCTTCCGCACCCGCGCCTCCCACGGCTCCGTGCTCGTCAGCAGTTGGTCCGCGAGGTTCCCTTTCTTGCGCTGGACGAACCCGCGGACGTGGTGCGAGTTGTTCCAGAACAGGTGCTCGCTCAGGCTCCCCTGAAACTCACCCAGTCCGTTGGTCGGCTCGCCGAACGCGCGGAGGAAGTACTCCCAGGTGCCGTTCTGATCCTTCGGGTTCACCGATACGCCGGTGGCCGTGTGCAGCGCCTGGAACAGTTCCTCGGCGCTGAGCGAGCGGACGCGGGCGCGCTCGAAGTGCTTGGGCAGCGCCTCCTTTGACGCGCCCGCGCCGCTCAATTGGTACGCGCTGCTGTTCACGATTTCGCGGACGAGGAACTTCAGGTCGAACTTCTTCGCGGCGAACTCGTCGGCGAGCGCCTTGAGCAGTTCGGGGTGGGTCGGGGCGTTCTCCTTCTGGAAGTCGTCGATCGGGTGAACGATCCCGCGGCCCATGAACTGCGCCCACACGCGGTTCGCGGTGGCCTTCGCGAAGTACGGGTTGTCCGCGGCCGTGACCCACGCGGCGAACTTCTCCTTGCGCGAGAAGTTGGGCTTCGCCATCTTCGTGCCGTCCTTCGGCGCGGGCGGCTCCTTGTAGTCCTTCGGCGTCGGCGGTTCGGCCAGCGTGTCGCCGCCGAGGAACTTCGGCTTGATCGGGTCGCCCCTCTGACCGGGTTTCAGCTCCTTCGCGTTGCCCGCGAACAGCACCTCGCCGCTGTTCCGCTCGCCGATGTTGAACGTGCGGTTGTTGCCGCCGCCCATGTCTTGCACGGTGAGCCGGACGAAGAACCCGGACATGCCGTAAAAGTCCTTTTGCGTCCACACGTCGTAGGGGTGATCGTGGCACTTGGCGCACTGGAGCTGCGTGCCGAGGAAGATGCGCGAGACGGCGATGTTCGCGTCGTCCGGCGAGTTGCGGAACTGGACGTAGAACGTCTGCGTGCCGGCTTGCTCCGCGAGCAACAGGTTCTTCACGAGCGCGTCGAACCCGGCGTTATCGCCGAGCTGCTTCGCGAGCCACGCCTTGAACGCGGGGCGCTTGTAAGTGTCGGTGTAGTTGCCCGGGTGCCGGCCGAAGAGAACCAGGTCCCAGACGTTCGCCTGCGCCTCCCCGAACCGCGAGTCGGCGAGCAGCTTGTCGATGACCTTCTCGCGCTTCTTGGTGTCGGTGTCCGCGAGGAACTTCACCGTCTCGTCGTAGGTGGGCGCGGTGCCGACGAGGTCGATGTACACGCGACGGAGGAACTCCGCGTCGGTGCTCTTCGCGGCCGGCGCGATGTTCTGCTTCTTCCAGGTCGCGGCCACCTCGCGGTCGATGACCGCGCGCAGCGGTTCGTCGGCGGCTTCACCGAGCGTGGGGCGTGAGCCCCATGTGGCGACGACAACGAGTGCGAGCAGCCAATAGCGGGGCATTGGCAGGAACCCCGGAGGAGAGTGAAGGCGGGCGGGCGGGTAGGTGAAGTGAAGATACCCCGACCCGCGGGCGAACGCCAGCGCAAAAATGAGAACACAAGACTACGCGCCGGCCGGCGGCGGTTCGACGGCCCAGTAGGGCGCGACACCCTCCGGCCACAGCGGGCCGAACACCTCCGGCGGCACCGGGGTGTCGTCGGTCCACTTCTCCTCGCGCGCCAGCTTCTTGAGCCGCACGAAGTCGCGCCGGATGCACCGCAACTGTGAGGTCAGCGGGGTGTCGATGGTCGCGGTTTGCAGGAGCACGCACGCGGCATCCGCCACGGTCGCGACCGCGCGCGTCACACGCAGCGCACACCGCGCGAGGAGCGCCTCGCGCGCCAGCCGCGGCAGTGCCGCAATCTCGGCTTCTGAAGGCACGAGCGAGACGCGGGATCGGGAACGGTATGGCACGAATCGAGGACCGGTCGAGTGTGGAGATGTAGGTTGCGCCGCCGGCGGCTTGAAGTGCTTTGCGTTCCCCTCTTTCAGGATTTCCAACTCGGGCTTGGGTGGTGTTGGCCCCGAACCGGGAATCCAGTATCCCCGTCTGCGTGACATGGTTGCACCTCGTACGATCTCGCGTTGGCTGCCTTTCGTTCTGTAGCCGGCCTCACTGAGGCCGGTAGCTGAATCGTTCGTATAGCTCCGGCCTCACTGAGGCCGGCTACAGGAGGCATTGAGCGCCATAAGGTATCACGGCCCGGCCATGCCGCAACCTCCGGCATTCCATGCTACCCGCGCGGCCCGGTCGCCACACTCACAGCGCCATCGTGACCGTCTTCACTTCCGTGTAGTGTTGCAGCGCGTACTGGCCCAGCTCGCGGCCGACGCCGCTCATCTTGAACCCGCCGAACGGGGCCGCGGCGTCGAACACGTCGTAGCAGTTCACCCCCACCGTGCCGGCGCGCAGGCCGTTCGCCAGCCGCAGCGCTTTCTGGATGTCCTTCGTCCACACAGCCGCCGCGAGGCCGTACAGCGTCTTGTTCCCGCGCGCGATCACTTCGTCGGCGTCCTTGAACTTGAGGATGCTCATCACCGGCCCGACGATTTCTTCGCGCG
>SXHE01000517.1 GCA_005773755.1 Planctomycetia bacterium | reverse complement strand
CTACGGCTCCGGCTTCCTCGGGCCGAAGCACCAGCCACTGCTCATCACCGACCCCAACCGCGGCGTCGAAGACCTCAAGTCCGCCATCTCCCTGTCGCAGTTCGACAACCGCGTTGGGCTGCTCGAACAGATGGAGAAGGCGTTCCACCGTGAGTACAAGGCCGACTCGATCAACGACCACAAGACCACCTACGAGCGCGCCGTCAAGCTGATGCAGTCGAAGGAGGCGAAGGCCTTCGACATCTCCAACGATCCGTCGAAGTCGAAGTACGGCACCGGCCGGTTCGCGGAAGGCGTGCTCATGGCCCGCCGGCTCGTCGAAGTGGGCGTGCCGTTCGTCGAGGTGTCGCTGGGCGGCTGGGACACGCACCAGAACAACTTCGCTCGCGTCAAGACGCTGTCCGAGCAGGTGGACGCGGCGCTCTCCGCGCTCGTCACCGAGTTGAAGGACAAGGGGCTGCTCGATAGCACACTGATCGTGTGGATGGGCGAGTTCGGCCGCACGCCGAACATCAACAACCGCGGCGCGCAGCCGGGCCGTGACCACTACCCGCGGGCCTGGAGCCTCGCGATGTTCGGGGCCGGCATCAAGGGCCGCGTGGTCGGCAAGACGGACAAGGAAGGCGCGAGCGTGGTCGAGCGGCCGACCACCGCGCAAGACTTCCTCGGCACCGTGTGCGAACTGATGGGCATCGATCACACGAAGAAGAACGAGACCTCGACCGGTCGCCCGATCCAGATGGTCGAGAAGGCGAAGCCGTTCACGAAGGACCTGGTGTAAGGGTTCCAGAGTTCAGTCTTGAGCCGCTTTCGGCTTCGCACCTGCGAAGTCGCAAGCGGCTTTCTCATTCACAGTGTGGCTTGCCGCGCGGGGGCGCGCGCCGGTATATTCGGCACATCCTCTCAATACCGAAGCCTTCCGCGCGCGGGGACACATGGAATCCGTCTGGTACTACGTCGTGAACGGGGCGCAAACAGGCCCGGTGTCGCTGGCCGAGTTGAAGGACGCCGCCGCGACCGGGAAGCTCGCGCCCGCCGATCTGGTGTGGCAGGAGGGCACAGCGGACTGGGTGCCGGCCCGCACCGTGGCCGGGATGTTCCCCGCGGCCCCTCCGCCTCCGCCGCGTGTGGCACCGCCCCTTCCGCCATCTGGCCCGCCGCAGCCGACGTATTCGCTCTCACCCCCGCCCCCGCCGTCTACGGCTCCGATGCCGCTGCCCGCGCCGGAACCGCTGTCGCTGGACGACGACGGCGGCAGCGGGAAGCCGCGCCGCCGCGAGCGCGACCCCAACGCCCCGCCGCCCGGCCCGCCAGCGTGGGTGCTGCTGGCGCAGGTGTTCCTGCGCCGCACGTTCAACCCGGACCCGTCGAGGGCCGCGCCGGTGCCGGACGAAGAGGCCGCGCTGACGCGCGCCGGTGTGATGGACGTGACCGCGCGCAAGTTCGCGGTCTGGCGGCGGTCGGTTCTGTTCGTGGCCGCGGTGCCGTGCGCGTTCGCGGCCCTGTTCGGGCTGATCGGCGTGATCGCGATGGACGGCGACCGCAAAGAGGGCTTCAGCGCGTTCGGCATGTTCGTCTTGTACGTCCAGGCGTTCGCGCTGTTCGCGCTGCCGGTCGCAGCCGTGTTCGGGGCGCTGGCCTACGACCGGTTCGCGGTCTCCGGCAAGTGGGTGCTCCTCGGCGGGCTGGTGTCGTTCGGGGTGCCGCTCGCGGTCGCGTTCGTGCCCGGCTCGTGGCTCCTCGACTTGCGCATCGATGGGAGCACGCGCAAGGCCGAAGCGGACGCGGCCCGCGCCGGTGCCGGATTGGGCCTGGGTGTGGCGTTCTACCTGATCCTGATGCCCGCGGTGCTCGCGCTGTTGCCCGCGGTGTCGCGCGCGTGCGTCCGCATGAAGCTGCTCGTGCCCGAATCGCTCGTGCCGGGGTGGGGACTGGCGACCAGCGCCCCGCTGTGCGTGCTGCTCACGCTCGCGACGTTCGTGATGCTGTACCACTTGGTCGGCAACGTCCTGCTCCTGCTCGGGCTACTGCTCTGGATCGGCGCGCCGCTGATCTACCTGACCAAGTTCGACCTGCTGACGCGCCCGGTATCGGCCGCGGCCGACCGTGCCGCGCTCGGCAAGCTCACGCAGATCGTCGCCGGGGCCACGGCCTCCGGGATGCTGCTGCTCGTGATCTTTCTGTTCACTGCCGAGGTCGGCGGGGTCGCGCTGATGGGCTTCAGCGAGAAGTCACTCGTGCGCCCGTGGAACATCGACCTGTTGAAAACGGTCATCGACTACGCCGGCCGGTCGCTGTTCCTGACGGTGTTCTTCGCCGACCTGCTGTTGCGCGCCGCGCTGCTGGTGTGGCGCGAGGAGCGGGCGTTCGCCGGCACCGCGGACGCGGCGGCGTTCGACCGCACCATGTCCGGCCTCGGTTCCGCCGTGCTGCCCAGGGGGAGCACGCCGCCGACGCCGTGATAAGTGGGCAGAGGGCGCACCAAACAACGCCACCGCCCCGGGCGGCGAGG
>SXHE01000516.1 GCA_005773755.1 Planctomycetia bacterium | reverse complement strand
TTGCTCCGCGTCGGGAGCCTCGCGCTTGGCGGGCTTTCGCTGCCGGGCTTGCTCGCTTCAAAGGCGCAGGCTGCGAACCCCACCAGCGCGTTTCGCGACAAGGCCGTCGTGATGCTGTTCCTCGTCGGCGGGCCGCCGCAGATCGAGACGTTCGATCCGAAGGAGAACGTGCCGGAGAACAACAGAAGTTGCACCGGCGAGGTACAAACGGCGCTCGCGGGTGTGAAGTTCGGCGGGACGTTCCCGAAGATGGGCGAACGAGCCGACCGGCTCGCGGTGGTGCGGTCATTCGGCAGCACCGACGGCGGGCACAACCAGTTACCAGTCATCACCGGCCGCAGCCCGATGAAATCGCCGATGGCGGCGATCGTGGCGCGTGCGCTCGGTGCGATGAACCCCAAGACCGGCGTGCCGACGAACACCGTGATCGTGCCGGAAGCGATCAAGCCGGACCTCAAGCTCAACAACCCGACCGGGCCGTTCCAACTCGACTACGCCGTGAAGAACTACCTGCCCGCGGGCGGCGTCGGCCGCGCCTACGACGGGTTCATGCCGAGCGGTTCCGAAACGCTGATGAAGAACCTTCAGCTTCAGATGGCGCAAACCGACTTCGACGACCGCCAGAGTCTTCTGGGCAAGCTCGACGGCCTCAAGCGGACGCTCGACAAGACCGGTGAGGTTGCGGGCATCGACGCGTTCCAGCGCCAGGCTGCGGACGTGCTCGCGAAAGGCATCGCGGAGGCGTTCGACCTGTCGAAAGAAGACCCAAAGATCGTGGCGAAGTACGACACCGGCCACCTCTTCAACATGGCCGACTACCACAAGGGCGGGAAGAATTACAACAACCTCGTGAACCAGTCGCGGGCCACGAACCTCCTCGGCAAGCAGATGCTGCTCGCGCGGCGGTTGGTCGAACGCGGCGCCGGGTTCGTGACGGTGCTCGATAGCTGCTGGGACTTCCACGCCGACGGCAACAACCCGTCGTGCCCGGTCGGGATGTCGTTCCTCGGGCCGCAACTCGACCACGCCGTCGCCGCGTTCCTCGACGACCTGAAAGACCGCGGCCTCGAAGACAAGGTGCTGCTCATCATCACCGGCGAGATGGGGCGCAGCCCGTCGAAAGGCAAGAACGGCGGCACCGGGCACCACGCGGACTTGACGCCGCTCGTTCTCGCCGGCGGCGGGTTGAAGATGGGTCAGGTGATCGGCAAGAGCGACAAGACTGGCGCGAAACCGGTGACGAAAGCGTACAAACCAGAGCACCTGCTCGCGACCGTGCTGCACACGATGTTCGACGCGTCGGCGGTGCGCACCAACTCGGCGCTGCTGCCGGCGGAAGTCGCCAACCTCGTGAACACCGGTCAGCCGATCAGCGAACTGTTCTGATCGCCCAAGCAGGCGCGGTCCTGGCGGGCGCGATCACCGCCCGGCACCCGCGACCGGTAGTTGAACTTGGTGAAGCCGGTAGTCGCCCGCGCCGGTGATGAACAACGTTCGCCCGTCCTTCCCGCCGAACGCCAACCCGGAGATGTTTCGCGGGACGCCCAGGATCATCGCCACCACCTTCTTACCGTCGGGCGAGATCACCGCGACCGCCTCGCCCGAGGTGTGCGACTCGGCACCCGCGATGTAGATGTATCCGAGTTTGTCCACCGTCAGCCCCTGAAGCCGGCCGACCCACCCCAACAGATGCTCCGCCCCGTCTTTCGCAGCGGGGAGCTTTGGCAGATCCGGCTTCAGATCTTGAACCTTGAAGAACACCTCGCCCTCGCCCGGTTTGCCGTCCGCGTCCAGCGGGAACCGCCACACCGCCCGGCTCTTCGCGTCCGGCAGTTTGGACGCAACGTACAACCAGTCCTGCTTCGGACTGAGGCCGACGCCGTAGGTGTGGCCGATCTTCGGCGTGTAAACGGAGACCGTGCCGCCGGGAACGACGCTGCGGGTGCCGCCGTCGGGGAAGCCGGACCAGAACACGCGACCGGACTTGTGGACCGCGACGAAGTGCGGCGTGCCCACGTCCTTGTCGGCCAGAACGGTACTGGTTCCGTCGGGCTTGATCCGGACGATTCGCGCCGGATCCTTCTCGGTCAGGATTAGGTTACCATCCGGATCGACGGCCAAGCCGACTGGCACCGGAACCTCGTGAAGCGTCTCGAACTTGTCCGGCGCCGTGACGGTAACGAGCCGCTTCCCGCCGCGGTCGGCGATGACGAGTTTGTCTTTCCACCACACCATCCCAGAAGCCGCCATCTTCGGGCTGCCGGGCACCTCTTCCGCGGTGTAGATGCCGCTGGGTGCGACGTCCGGGTCGGCCCCGCGACCGGTCCCAACGAGGGTGTGGAGGAGACAAACCGTCGCAAGAAGGCGTGTGTGCATGGCGGTGGGAAGGGTAAGAGGAGAGCCTGCTTCCCGAACCCCGCGGTCGCCGACCGCAGACACCTTTGGTGCCGCGGTCGTCTGTTCCTCGCCCGGCGCGGGGTTCTTGACGTGATCCCGACTGCTTTCACACCAAGGAATCGGCCATGAGTCGCGTCCTCCTTGCATTGCTTCTCCTCGGTTGCGGCGTCGCGGTCACGCGGGGCGAACCGCCGAAGGACGTCACTGAGCGCGTCGAGTACACTCTGAAGACCGCCCGCACCCGCGACCCCGTCCTCGGCGGGGCGCGGGACAAGGTGTTCGTCAGTGTGTGGATTCCCGACGGCGTGAAGACCGTTCGCGGCGGGATTTGCAACCCGTTCTCGAAGGATGAGCCGGTGAGCAAGCACTGGCAGGCCGCGTGCCGGCACTGGCAGTTCGCCTACGTCCAGGTGGACTTCGACGCGGTGAAAAAAGAAGAGTTCGCGCTGCTCAAGACCGGCTTAACCGATCTGGCGAAGCAGACCAAACACCCCGAACTGGAGCACCTGCCGCTGTGCTTCACGGGAATGTCGCGCGGCGGCGGGATGAGCATGCAACTCGCCGAACTCATGCCCGAACGCACCATCGCCAGCGCCCCGGTGTGCCTGGAGGTCGGGCCGGCCTCCGAACCTACCCGCCGCATCCCGGTGATGACGGTCTTCGGCGAGAAGGATGGCACCCAGATGAAACTGCTGCTCGACAAACTTCCGGCGGAGCGGAAGCAAGGCGCCCGTTTTGGAATCGCGGTGCAGTGGAACCGCAAGCACGAGTTCGCCCTCGCCAACAACCTGTCGTTCGTGTTCTTCGATGATGTGATCACGCGCCGACTGCCCAAACAACCGCTCGCGGACAAACCCACACCGCTGATGGACATCGCGCTCGAAGACGGCTGGCTCGGCGACGCATCCACTTGGGACAAGGACGGGAAGATTCCGACCGTCGCCGCGTGGAAGGACTACAAGGGTGACCGCGATGCGGCGTGCTGGTTCCCGTCGCAGCGGGTCGCGTCCGTGTGGCAAGCGTTCGTCGGCGCGGGGACGGGCAAGGACGTGACCATCACCGAGCCGCCGGGGCTGGGCGACGGCCAGCCGTTCGTCCTCCACGCGACCGGGAAGCCGGTGACGGTGAAGACCAAACTCGGCGACCAGTTGAAGCCGCAGAAGGTCGAGTTGTGGGACGCCCACCAGCGGCTCGCCGAAAAGACCGAAGCGCCGTGGACGTTCGATGTGACGCTCAAACCCGGTATCCACTCGCTGATCGTGACGACTGGTGTCGGGGACTCGCGGCGGACCTCGCGCCCGCACACGATTGTCGTTGCCGAGTGATCCCGCCTTCTCAGCGGACGGCGTCACGCGTCCGGGTCGGCGTCCTTGTCCGGCTCCGGTGCGACCTCCCAGATTGCAACGCCGATTTTGTTCGTGGTGGTCGCGAGCAGTTTGCCGTCCGCGCTGAAGGCGAGCGACCGGACGCCGTGCGGTCCGGTCTCGATCACCTGAACGCGCCGCCCGGTGCTGACGGACCAGACCCACACCTGCCCATCCTGGGTGCCCGCCGCGAGCAACTTGTTTTGCGGGCCGAACGTGAGGCGGTTCACGACGCGCTCGAAGCCCTCGAGCGTTCGGATGAGTTTGCGAATCTTCACGTCCCAGATTTGAATCGCCCCGTTGAACCCGGCGGCCAGTTGCGCCCCGTCCGCGGTGAACGTGAGACTCAGAATCGCCTTCCGACGCGTCGAGAGGTCAAACATCTTCGCGCCAGTCGTTGAGTCGAAAACCACAACGGCATTGTTCGCGTCCTTGCTCAGGTCGGACACGCCGACCGCGAGCCAACGACCGTCCGGTGACGCGGCCAGACAGGTGACGGAGTTGTCCAGTTCGGGTGCCGCGAATCGCTCTCGTCCCGTCGCCGTGTCCCACACGCGCACGCGGCGGTTGTTCGGCTTCTGTCCGCCCGCAGTCGCGACCCAAGACGCGTCCGGGGCGATGCACAGGAACCGCGGTTCGCTCACGCGAACGGGAATCTCTCCCTTCGCGTCTCCGGATGGCAACTCGCGAACAACGATTCGTTCCTCGCGGTCATCGATGCGGCACGTGGCGACCGCCTTTCGGTCGGGGGTGAGCCACGAGGCCAACCCATCATTATGTACGCGCGGGAGAAAGGCGATCCGACCCGGATCGGGCGCGCCCGGGTGCCAGCGCGCCCACTGCTTCGCGGACATTGCCCACACTTCCCCCTCTTGAGTGAACCCAACGTCGAGCGCCGGGAAATTGAGACGGTCGCGCGGGGTCGCGTCTACTCGCACCGCGGACTCGATCCGAACGGGGGTCTGCTCGTCCCGAACGAACGCCGCGCGGCCAGGGCTGAGCGCGACGGGTTCGGTCGGCGCCGTGCGAACGACGCGCACGTCACCCGATCGCGGTTCGACACGCGCGGACCCTAACCCGGACGACCACAGGGAGAACGAACCCCGACTCGCTTCCACCTCGGTCGAACCCGTGCCGACCACCACTCGCCGACCGGTCGCTGTCGCGGTCACTCGTCCCTGGACGAGAAACACAGTGCGGGCCGACTCGCCCGTGTCGTCGATCGCGCCGAACCGAACGGCGGACTCGGGGTGAACTTCTACCCGTGTGTGGTCAGCGAACTCCAACACCGCGACGCTTTCGTCGCCGATGGTCCGAAGCGTTTGGTCGGGTTTGATGAGCTGGTCGGGTTGAACGGCTACGGGACCGTCGGGGCCGCCGACTTCCACCGTGCCGGAAAAGCTCGTGACACGGGCGAAGTCCGGCGCGACCGGAATCGCATCGGGCGGCACCACGGGAGCGTTCAGTGGGCGCGACGCGAACCAGATTCCAACGAGCAACGCGGCGGTCAGCGCGGCGAGCGCCACCAACTTGAATCGCCTCCGACCGTGCCGTCGGTCCCACGCCGGTGGCGGCTGCTCGGCGAGACCCGTCAGAACCGCGTCAGTGGTCCGTTCGACGCGCTGTTCCTGAATTTTCGCGACGGTTGGCTCGGCGAACCCGAACTCGGTGCGAAGGCCGCGCAAGACCAGCTCGAGCCTGACGAGCGCGCGATGGCGGACCTGCGCGTTGGGGTCGGCCTCGAGCAGCGCGTGGAGTTCGATCGCCTCGGCATCGGCTAGTGTGCCGTCGATCAGTTTGTCGGTGAGTTCGTCGGTGCGATTCATGTCGGGTTCAGTTGGCCTTCAATACAGGAGCGGAGTCGGAATCGGATCCGCGAGATCGCCCGCTGCACGGCGGCGGGCGTCATATCGCGGCGCGCGGCGATGGCTTCAAACGTCATCCCCTTCTCGTACCGAAGGCGCAGGATGATCGCTTCCTCTTCCGGGAGTTCCGCGCGACAACCGCGCAGCGCCGCGAGGTAGACGTCCGAATCGTCGTGAACGGGTTCCTCGACCCGGAGGCGCTCGGCCAGAACCTCGCGGTAGGCCGCAAGCCGCTGCTCGTCGCGCGTCATCGTGCGGATGACCTTGCGCAGACGGTTCCGGGCCACGGTCCGCACCCACGCCCCGAAGTCGGTTCCGAGTTGGTACTTGTCCAGGTTCTTGTAGGCATCCATGAACGCCTGCTGCACAAGGCTCTCGGACTCGCTCCAGTCGCGGAGCAGACTCACGGCGATCCGCCAGATGTCCGACTCGTAAAGGCGAATCAACCCGGCGAACGCGCTGATGTCGCCGGCCAAGACCGCACGGACGAGCCGGTCAGCCTCGGGAGTTGGCGGTTCGGGTTGTGCTGAACGGCCCATAGAACTGAATACCTGTCGAAGTGGACCCCAGACAACACCCGACTACGTGCCGGTGCCGTGTTAGCGGTTGAGGCGGAACTCGATACGCACGCAACACCCAGATCACGTCGCGGCTCTCGCGCAAACATAATCACCTGATACTAAACCCCGCACCGAAACGGGCTCAGACAGTTCCGCGGCATTGCTGCTGAGTGGCGTCTGCGCGACGCGACGGGTGGGGTTCAGTGTTCGACCCCAGCCTGCGGAGCATCCTCCATGCCCTGTCGCCTCTTCGTCGTCCTGATTCTGACACTCGTGCCTGCGGTCGCGTCGGCCGAGCCGATGGTGCCCGCTTTCGAGGCCGACATCCTCCCGATTCTCAACAGCCACTGCCTCCAGTGCCACGGCGGTGTCCACCAGAAGAACGGCCTCGACCTTCGCACCCTGCCTGCCGTGTTGAAGGGCGGCAAGAGCGGGGCGGCGGTCGTGCCGGGCAAGCCGGACGAGAGCCTGCTCTGGAAGAAACTCGCGAAGGACGAGATGCCGAAAACCGACAACAAGGTTTCTGAGGCAAACAAAAAGCTCATTCGCGAATGGATCGCCGCTGGTGCGAAGGGGACCGAGAAGAAGACGGAAGCGGTCCTAACGCGGCCCGCTCGGAAACCTGCCGATGTCGCGAAGCTCATCGACCGCGAGATCGACGCCAAACTTTCCGCCGCGAAAGTGCCCGCCTCGCCCAAATCGGACGACGCGGAGTTCCCGCGCCGCGCCTCCCTCGACATCGCGGGCAAGCCGCCGACCGCGACTCAGGCCGCCGCGTTCCTCGCCGACGCGACCGCGAACAAGCGCGAGAAGCTCATCGACGAACTCCTCGCCTCGGAAGACTACGGCCGGTATTTCGGCGAGCGGTGGGTGAACGTGTTCTACCTCACCACCGTCAACCAGACACCCAAGCCGCCGGAGCCGTTCAAGGAGTGGTTCGCGAAGGCGCTCAACGAGGGCCGCGGGTGGGACGCGATCACCCGCGACATCATCACCGCCACCGGCCCGCTCAGCGACGCGCCGCAGGGGCTGTTCTTCTATTACAACGGCGACATGAACTCGCAGTTTGCCCCCAAGATCCTCGCGGGTAACGTTGGG
>SXHE01000515.1 GCA_005773755.1 Planctomycetia bacterium | reverse complement strand
TGGCCGCGAGGTGAACGATGGCCTTCACACCAACCGCCGCGTACCCGAGCGCGCGGTAATCGGTCAGGCTGCCGACCAGAGACCGCTCCGGCGGCAGACCCGGAGTGGGGTTGATGTCGAAACAGACGACGTCGTGCCCGTGGGCGACCAGCTCCGCGACGACCGCGCGGCCGATGCGCCCGGCCGAGCCGGTCACGAGGATTCGCTGTGGTGTGCTCATGTGGGTGTTGTACTCGCGCGCCGGCGTGTTACCATCGTGACTCCTTCTCCCTAACTCAGAGGGTGCCATGAACCGTCGCGACTTTCTCGCCGCAAGCGCACTGATCTCGGGGGGCTTACGCCACCCGCTCGCCTCAGCGAAAGAGGACAAGCCGATGATCCCGGTGGTCGATACGCACCAGCACCTGTGGAACCTGGACGAGCTGAAGCTCGCGTGGGTGGACCCGAAAGCGCCCGAGGCCAAGATTCTGGCCCACAACTTCACGCCTAAGAAGTACGCGGAGGCGACGAAGGGGCTGAACGTAGTGAAGGCCGTGTATATGGAAGTGGACGTCGTGCCCGAACAGCAGCAGAAGGAGGCCGACTACGTCATCGAGCTGTGCAAGAGCGGCAAGACGCCGACGTGCGCCGCGGTCGTGTCCGGGCGGCCCAATTCCGACGGCTTCGAGAAGTACGCCAAGCAGTTCAAGGGCCACAAGTACGTGAAGGGCATCCGGCAGGTGCTCCACGTCAAGGGTACGCCGGCCGGCTACTGCCTGGACGACAAGTTCGTGAAGGGCATCCAGCTACTCGGCGAACTGGGGCTGAGCTTCGACATGTGCGTGCGCCCCGCGGAGCTGCCGGACTTCGCCAAGCTCGCGGACAAGTGCCCCGGCACGCGGTTCATCCTCGACCACTGCGGCAACGGCGACCTGAAGCACACGCCCGCGCAGCGCGACCAGTGGAAGAAGGACATGACGGAGATCGCGAAGCGCAAGAACATCGTGGGCAAGGTGAGCGGGTTCATCGCCAGCGCGAAGGAGCGCGGCAAGTGGACCCTCGACGACCTGGCCCCGATCATCAACCACACCCTGGACAGCTTCGGCCCGGATCGCGTGATGTTCGGCGGCGACTGGCCCGTGGTGCTGCTCGGCGCGGACAAGTACGGCGACTGGTTGAACGCGCTGAAGGCCGTCGTGAAGGACCGCAAGGAGGAGGAGCAGAAGAAGCTGTTCCACGACAACGCGGTGAAGTTTTACGGCCTGTGAACGGCGCAGTTCCCCCTTGCATTCCGGCGCGGTTTCGGCCATGACGGATGGTAGGCCGCGTCCTCTCGGCGGCCTGGGGAGTTCATCATGACGACGCTCACCGCGATTCTGCTCAGCGGCCTGACGTTCCCCGCGCTCGCGCCGGTGCCACCGGAAGTGAAGCCCGACCCGATGGGCCGCGGGTACATGGGCATCACGGTCGCGACCGGGTCGCTCACCATCGAGCGCGTCGAACCGGGCCTCCCGGCGTTCAAGGCCGGGCTGCGGTCCGGCGACACGCTCGTGCGCGTCGGCGTGCTCGAACCCCAAACCTTCGATCAGGTCATCGCGCACATCACCTCGGTCCGCCCCGGCGCGGGTGTCGAGATCGAGGTGATGCGCGGCTCCGCGCGGAAGCAGTTCAAGGTGCGCCTGGCCGCGCGCCCGGAAGAGTTGGACCGGCGCAACAGCTACCCCGTCGAGCCGTTCCCGATCCCGTAGCACGCTCAGTTCACGATGTTCCGCAACGGTTCGCCGAGCAGCGCGCGGCGCACCGCTTGCGCGCCCTTCACCCGCATGTCGAGCAGCCCCTCCTCCGAGTAGAACGCGGAGTGCGGGTTCATGATCACGCGGTCGTAGCACGGGTCGTTCGGGTCGCGCCACGCGGCCACCAGCGGGTGATCGGCCAGCGGCGGCTCTTGCGGCAGCACGTCGATGGCCGCGCCCGCGAGCTGACCACTGCGGATCGCCGCCGGGATCGCGGTCGCGTCTACCACGCCGCCGCGCGCGGTGTTCACCACGTACCCGCCCTTCGGCATCAGCGCGATCCGGCGCGCGTCGACGATGTGCCGCGTCTCGTCCGTCAGCGGGCAGTGCGGGCTGACGACGAACGCCTGCTTGCACAGTTCGTCCGCGGATTCGACCCGGCGGATGCCGAGCGCCTTGTCCACGCCGTCGTGCTCGTAGGGGTCGTAGAAGGCCACGTCCATGCCCAGCGCCTTCGCCCGCAGCGCCGCGGCGGTGCCGATGCGCCCCAGGCCGATGACGCCGAACACGCGCCCGCGGAGCCGCACCAGCGGGGCCACCTGCATGTAGCTCCACTCGCCAACCGCGCGCTGCGTGCGGCTGTTGAGGTAATTGATGCCGCGCGTGAGCGACAGCATCAGCCCGATGGCGGAGTCGGCCACTTCCTCGGTCCCGTAGTCGGGCACGTTCGCCAGTGGGATGCCCTTCGCCCGCGCCGCGACCTTGTCCACGTTGTCATAGCCGACCCCGCACCGGACCAGCAGCTTGCAGTTCTTGAGCCGCGCGATCGTGGCGCTGCTGATGGTGATGTTGTGGTACAGCATCACGGCCGCGGCGTCGTCGATCCGGCCGGCGAGGTCGGCCTCGGTGTGCGCGTTCAGCGCCTCGACGTCCGCGATGTCGCCCAAAATGTCGCGCTCGGCGCGCATCTCGTCGGCGATGAAGTCGGCAATCACGACACGGAACCGGGACATGCGCGGGTGCTCCAAGGGGGTACGAGTGACACTCGCGTTCTATCGCGCGCGCCGGAAAGGTTGTAGGATGACGGGACTCGCTCTTAAAGAGACCGCCGCCGATGCCCCGACGCTCCCGTGCCCGCGAAGTCGTGCTCCAACTGCTGTTCCAGTGGGACCAGAACCCCACCGCGGTGCCGCGCCCGGCCGTTGAGCGATTCGCCACGGAGCGGCTGCTCGGCGACACGGACCTCGCCGCATACTGCCTTGCCCTGTTCGACGGTGTCGTCGCGAACAAGGACCGGATCGACCCGCTGATCGTGTCCACCGCGACCAACTGGCGTATCTCCCGGATGCTGCCAGTGGACCGAAACGTCCTGCGGCTGGGCACATACGAACTCCACTTCGACCCCGACGGTCAGCCGCTTGAGGTCATCATCGACGAGGCGATTGAACTGTCGCGTCGGTTCGGTTCGGCCGACTCGCCGGCGTTCGTCAACGGCATCCTCGACAAGATCGCCAAGCAACCCAAGCCGGAAGCGCCCGCCGCGCCGGTCGCCTGATGCCGCGCGCGTCCGCGTACACCCAGATCGCCGGGAAGCTCGCGGC
>SXHE01000514.1 GCA_005773755.1 Planctomycetia bacterium | reverse complement strand
CGACGTACAGTACTTCGCAATCTTCGTCCGCGATCAGCTTCTGTAGTGCCGCGCGATCTGCGACTACGAGTTCGGAATACGTGATCTCGTCTCCGTCGCCGAGTCGGTTCGGTTCCTCGTGGCACACGGTGATGAGCTTGCGAATGCCTCCGAACACGCGCCGAGCCGGTCGGCCTCCGACACATAATGAGCCCGAATCGTCCCCTTCGTTCAGTCGTGCCAAATCCCGCGCCCTTGCAAAGCCCTCATCCGCTGTCTGAGCCTGCACGAGATAGACGTTCTCGTACACTTGGAACCCATCTTGTGGGCCGTTGGTAAACTCGAAGTACATGATGGCGTGCGCCGCGTACCAGGGCATTGCAACACCTCCATTATGGCTCGTTCCGGGTGAGGCGAAGTGTACGCTCTCCACGAGCGATGCGTTCGGTCGAACCTCACGGATGCATTATCACACCACGCCCTTGTCCTTCAGCGCTTGCACGGCGGCTGCGTCCAGGCCGAGCAACTCGCCGAGCACGGTCGCGGTCTGTTCGCCGAGGCGGGGGGGCATGGTCGGTTCGGCGGTCGGTGCGCCGTGGAACCGGACCGGGTTGCCGAGCAGGTCAATTGGGTTCCCGGCCGGGTCGCGCACGGTCAGCCTCATCCCGCGCTCGAGCACCTGCGGGTCGGCGAACACGTCCGAGTAGGTGCGCACCACCGCGTGCGGCACGTTCGTGTCGCGGAGCCGCTGCTCCCACTCCGCCGTCGGCAGCCGTTTCATCAGCTCTTCTACTAATGGGACAAGTTCCGCGCGTTGCTCGACGCGCTGGCGGTTGGTGGTGTAGCGTGCGTCGGCACCGAGTGCCTCGGCGTCGGCCGCGGTGCAGAACGATTGCCACTGCCCGTCGTTGCCGACGTTCAGCACCAGCCAGCCGTCCGCGGTGGCGAACAGTTGGTACGGCACGATCTGCAAGTGGGCGTTGCCCTGCCGCTGCGGAACCTTGCCGCTGGTCAGATATGCTTGCGCGACGTTCACCTGCGCCGCGAGCGCGCAGTCGGCGAGCGCGAGGTCGATGGCGTACCCGTGGCCGGTGCGGGCGCGGGCGTGCAGCGCCGCCAGGATCGCGTGCGAGGCGTACAGGCCGGTCAGCACGTCTGCGAGCGCGACCCCGACCTTGTACGGCGGGCCGGACGGCGGGCCGGTGATGTTCATCAGCCCGCTCAGCGCCTGGATCGCGAAGTCGTAGCCCGGCGCGTCCTTCAGCGGCCCGGTGCGGCCGAACCCGGAGATCGAGCACGCGATCAGCCGCGGGTGCTTCGCCAGCAGCTCGGCCGGGGCGAGGCCCAGCTTCTCCGCGCTGTCGGTGCGGAAGTTCTCGATCAGCACATCGGACTTCGCGAGCAACCGATGGAAGATATCCTTCCCATCGGGCGTGCCGATGTCGAGCGTCAGCGACCGCTTGCCGCGATTGCACGAGAGGAAGTACGCGGAGAGGTCGTTGAACCCCGGCACATATGGCGGCCCCCAACCACGGGTGTCGTCGCCCGCGCCGGGACGTTCGAGCTTGATGACGTCCGCGCCGAGGTCGGCGAGGAGCTGACCGCAGAACGGGCCGGCAAGAACGCGAGCCGCGTCGAGCACGCGAACCCCGGACAGCGGCGGCACGGCATCGGTAGCGAACGGCAGCATGGCAATCCTCCAGCCGAATTGTACGCGACCGTTCTCCTGCCTTCTGTCCTCTGTCCTCTGTTCTCTGCCTTCTTGTATCCTGACCCACACCGCCACGGAGCCACACCGATGCCGACCATCAAGATCAACGGCGAACCACAATCCTTTCCCGACACGTCCCTCACGGTCGCGGACCTGATCGCGCGCCTGGGCAAGGATGCGAAGAAACTCGCGGTCGAGGTGAACCGCGACCTCGTCCCGCGCACCGAGCACGCGGCCCGCGCGCTCGCCGACGGCGACAGCGTCGAGATCGTTACCCTCGTCGGCGGCGGTGTCGCGCTCGACCCACCGCAGGATAAGCCGCTGAAGGTGGGCGCGTTCACGTTCAAGAGCCGGCTGTTTACCGGCACCGGCAAGTACATCTCTTACGAGCTGATGCAGCAGTGCATGGACGCGAGCGGGTGCGAGGTGACGACCGTGGCCGTGCGCCGCGAACGGCTCATCGACAAGGACGGCAAGAACATCCTCGACTTCCTCGACCTGAAGCGGCTCACGATCCTGCCGAACACGGCCGGGTGCTTCAGCGCCGACGACGCGATCCGCCACGCGCGGCTCGCACGCGAACTGCTCACCAACCTGGAGAACCCCGGAGCCGGGTGGGTGAAGCTCGAATGCCTCGCGGACAAGCGTACGCTGCTGCCCGATCCCATCGACACGCTGAAGGCGACGGAGCAACTGGTAAAAGACGGCTTCACGGTGCTGGTCTACACGAGCGACGACCCCGTTCTGGCGAAGCGCCTGAAGGAAGCGGGCGCGGCGAGCGTGATGCCCGCGGGCAGCCCCATCGGTAGCGGACAGGGGATCCTGAATCCGAACAACATCCGCATCTGCCTGGAGTACCTGAAGGAGAACGACCCGGACTACCCGGTGATCGTGGACGCCGGCGTCGGCACCGCGAGCGACGTGAGCGCCGCGAT
>SXHE01000513.1 GCA_005773755.1 Planctomycetia bacterium | reverse complement strand
CTTGCGGTTCTTCTATTCTGTCTTCTGTCCTCTGCCCCTCTGTCCTCTGTTTGCATTGAGCGAGCGATGAGCACTGTGTTGAAACTCGGCCTGCCGGCCGGGTCGCTCCAAGAAGCGACCGCCGAGCTGTTCCGCAAGGCCGGGTACAAGATCACGTTCCCCACGCGCAGTTACTACCCCGTCATCGACGACCCCGAACTGCACTGCACGCTCATCCGCGCGCAAGAGATGGGCCGGTACGTCGCCGACGGCTCGCTCGACTGCGGACTGACCGGCCACGACTGGATCGTCGAGAGCGACGCACAGGTGGTCGAGCTGACCGAACTGGTCTTCAGCAAGGTGAGCCGGAGGCCGGTTCGGTGGGTGCTGGCCGTTCCGAACGACTCGCCGATTCAAGGGCCGAAGGACTTGCAGGGCAAGCGCATCGCCACCGAGGTCGTGAACATCACGCGGAAGTGGCTCGCCGGCCACGGCGTCACGGCCAACGTGGAGTTCAGTTGGGGCGCGACCGAGGTGAAGCCGCCCAAACTGGCCGACGCCATTGTGGAGGTGACCGAGACCGGCAGTTCGCTGCGGGCGAACAACCTGCGGATCGTGTGCGACCTGCTCACGAGCACCACGCGGTTCGTCGCCAACCCCGCGGCCGCGGCCGACCCGTGGAAGCGGCAGAAGATGGACGACCTGATTCTGATGCTGAAGGGGGCGATGGCCGCGGAGGGGAAAGTCGGGTTGCTGCTGAACGTCAAGAAGGCGGACCTCGAGCGCGTACTCGCGCAACTGCCGGCGCTGAAGAACCCGACCATCTCGCCGCTGTCGGATCAGGGCTGGGTCGCGGTGAACACGATCATCGACGAGGACACGGTGCGGCACATCATCCCGCAACTGAAGGCCGCCGGCGCGAGCGGCATCGTCGAGTACCCGCTCACGAAGATCATCGAGTGAGCGGGTGAATCCCTTCTCTTGCTCCCCAAAAAGATACGGGCCGGCAGGCTCGTGGAGCCGCCGGCCGTGGGAACGTGTCACGTTGAGAGGAGCGGGGGCGTGGCCGATCCGGGGGCGCTCCCGAACCGTCGGGGGAGTACTGTGTTCTGATGCGAAGTCGCCGCCCGCCGCTCGGTCTTTCGTGCGCCGCCGGCCGTCGGGTGATGACGCAATTGGTAATGCACCTCGCGTGCCAACTCGAAACGCTGTGAAGCCGTGTCGCGGGGCAATTCGCTAAGAAGTGCCGGTCATTCCGCTGCACAGACAGGTTGAAAACCGGTACGGAACGGCGCGTCGCGCAACACGTTGCCCCGCGCCGGGAACCGGGAAGCACAGAACCGATACCGGGTCCAGGAAAAAGTTACCGCGTTCGCGAACAATCTTGCCGGGCGACCAACTTTCCGATTTGAGCGGATTGTGCCGGTGATCGCGCTTGACAGCGCCGCGCGAAACTGAGAGTTGTGGAGTATACGAGTTCATCGGTGGTCGCTGACTCGCTCGACCACCGGCGCTGGCGTCGCCTCTCCCGGCCCGACGCGGCGGATTATCGCGCTGGAGGAACCGACGGTCATGATGCACTACTCGTGCGACTTCTGCGGCAAGGACATGACGCCGGACGGATCCGAGCGGTACGTTCTCAAGATGGAAGCGTTCGCGACGGCCCCGACCGCCGAACTGACCGATGACGACCTGGAAACCGATCACGTCGAAGAGATGGCCCGACTGCTGTGCGAGATGGAAGACGCCGACGAGGAACCCCAGCCGGTCCCGACCTGCGTGAAGAAGCGGTTCGACCTGTGTTGCGGCTGCTTCCGCCGGTTCGTGCGCGACCCCCTCGGCCGCGAGACCGCCGCCAAGTTCGACTTTAGCCCCAACTGATCGTAAGAATGGCCCGCAGATGGGCGCAGAGCAGACGCAGATGAAATCAGATAAGAACAGAGTTGGGTTCCGAGCCCGGCCCTCTGTCTAATCGGATTTCATCTGCGTCTGCTCTGCGCAATCTGCGGGCCATTCTTCGTAACCCCTCTTCGGAGCCGCATCATGGCACAGCCGCTCACCGTCGTCATCTTCGGGGCGTCCGGCGACCTCACTTGGCGCAAGCTGATTCCCGCGCTGTTCAACCTCGTGCAGAAGGGGAAGATGCCGCCGGAGGCGCGGTTCGTCGGCGTCGCGCGGTCCGAGTACACCGACGAGACGTACCGCACGCACCTGGAAGAGAAGGCGAAGGAGATCCTGCCCGGCTCTCAGTTCGATCAGGCCAAGTGGAACGAGTTCGCCCGGCGCGTGCATTACGTTCAGACCGACCCCACACAACCCGGCGGCGGCAAGCCACTGGCCGACTGGTTCACCGCCAACGAGGGCGGGCCGGACGGTCGCCGCCTGTACTACTTCTCCGTGTCGCCCAAGTACTACCCGGCGATCAGCGCGGCGATGGCCGAGGCCGGGCTGAACAAGAGCGACACAGGCTACCGCCGGCTCATCATCGAGAAGCCGTTCGGCACGGACCGCGCCAGCGCCAAGAAGCTCAACGACTCGCTCCACAAGCACTGGGACGAAGAGCAGCTCTACCGCATCGACCACTACCTCGGCAAAGACACGGTCCAGAACATCCTCGTGTTCCGGTTCGCCAACACCCTGTTCGAGCCGCTGTGGAACGCGCAGTACATCGACCACGTCCAGATCACGGTCGCGGAAAAGGTCACGGTCGAGGGCCGCGGCGACTACTACGACGGCAGCGGCGTGATGCGCGACATGCTGCAGAACCACATCCTGCAGGTGCTCACGCTGGTCGCGATGGAGGACCCGAACCGGTACACCGCGGAGAACCTGCGCAACGAGAAGATGAAGGTGCTGTCCACGATGGTGGTTCACCCGGAGGCGAAGGCGCACAAGGTGCTCGCGCTGGGCCAGTACGACGGCTACCTGAAGGTGAAGGGCGTGCCGCCGGAGTCGAAGACCCCGACCTACGCCGCGGTGAAGCTGGAACTGGACAACCGCCGCTGGCACGGGGTGCCGTTCTACATCCGCAGCGGCAAGGGGCTGAAGGCCCGCTACAGCGAGGTGATGATCCAGTTCAAGTGCCCCGCGCGCCTGATGTTCCCGCTGGGGGACGACGAAATCTTGCAGTGCAACCGGCTCAAGATGGTGATCCAGCCGAACGAGTCGATCAGCCTGAACTTCCAGACGAAGGTGCCCGACGTGGATGGGGTGTCGCTGAAGCCGCACAACCTGACGTTCGACTACAAGCAGGCGTACCAGAACCAGACGCTACCGGAAGCCTACGAGCGGCTGTTGCTCGACGCGATCCAGGGTGATGCGTCGCTGTTCATGCGGGCCGACGAGATCGAGCGCGCGTGGGAGGTGATGGACCCGCTGATCGCCGCGGCCGAACACGCGCCGCAGCAACCGGAGAAGTACGCGGTCGGCTCCGCCGGCCCCACCTGCGCCGACAAGCTCCTCGACAACGACGGCCGCTACTGGCAGCCCATCGGGTGATTCTTGGCCCCGAAAGGGCCGGACAGCGTAGCCTGGGGCGGTGCCCCAGGCGCTTTTTGCTCACCCGCCGAAGCCGCCACCGTGTCGGGCGTTCAGTTCGCCGCGCATGGCCTTCAGCTTCTTCTTCGACTCCGCGGCCTTACGGTTGGCGTCCGCGAACACCACCGCCATCGGCTGATTAATCTTCAGCTCGGCCGGGCTGAAATTGAACGTCGCCCCGACCCGCAGCACCTCGTCCTCGCACTTGATGACCTCGCCCACGGCCGCGACCAGCGCCGGATCGACGCCCTCCGGCGACAGGTCGTGGAGCGCGTCCGTCTGGTACTCGACCAGCTTCACCATGCTGCCCATGTCGTCGCCCGCGGGCTTCCGCGCGAGCACCGCACCGGCCTGCTGCCAGTATGCGTGGGTCGCGGAGCGCGGCACGGTCGGCGCGCGCTCGCTGCTGGTCGTGAAGCAACCCGACGCGAGCGCCACGAGACACACCGGTAGCGCCCGGAGCAACAGTCCGCGCATGATTCGCCCGCCTGAATGAGTGGATGCCCCGCGATAGCCGCGGGCCGCGCCGCACGCAACCCCACCTGTTCCAAGATCGCGGCGCGGCGGGCGAAGAGTATAATGGTCGCGAAGAGCTTCACCCCGGTCGGAGTGCGCGCCGTGTCGCAAACGCTGTCCCGCACCCAGGCGGTGATTCTGGGTCTGGTGATCGTCGGCGCGCTCGCGCTCGCCGGGTACGGCGTCGCGCGGGTCGCGAACAAGCAGGGGCTTTGGGCGGAAACGGTGGAAGTGACCGCCGGGTTCCCGGACGCGCACGACATCGCCCCCGGCACGCCGGTCCGCATTCGCGGCGTGGACGCCGGACAGGTGATCGCGGTCGAGTACCCGGACCACGATGGCCCCGGCACGGAAGTCACCGTGCGCATGCGCGTTCAAGCGAAGTACGCCGACCGCATGTTCGCGGACGCTTCGGCCCAGATTCACAGCAGCGGGCTGCTGGGCGGGAAGATCATCAGCATCCAGCCGGGCGACCCGCACAAGGGCGCGCTCGCCGGCAACCGGCTGAAGGGGATCAAGCCGTTCGACGTGAACGAGGCCGTGGCCGAGGTGCGCGACCTGGCGAAGGAAGCGAAGGGCACCGCGACCGAAGTGAAAGCGCTGGCGAAAGACGCCCGCGAAACGGTCGCCAGTGCGAAGGGGTTCATCGACGGCGTGAAGGACAGCGACGGCACGCTCACGAAGTTGATCCGCGACGACGACCTGTACGAGGACGCGCGCGGCACGCTGGCCGACATGCGAAAGCTGCTCGCCCGCACCGATAAAGCCGTGGGCACGCTTGAGGGCGAGATGGGCAACCTGCGTGGGCTGGTCGCCGATGGCCGCGAGACGTTCAAGTCGGTGAAGCAGGGGAGCGACGCGCTGAGCAAGTTGCCCATCGTCCGCGGCTACGTCGAGGACGCGGCGGCGCTGCTGGTGCGCCCGACGATGACCCGCGACCGGTGGCCGATCCAGACCCGCGACCTGTTCGAACCGGGCACCGCGACCGTCACCCCGACGGGCCACACGCACCTGAACAACCTCGCGGGCGTCATCAACAACGGGAACAAGGTCTCCAACACCGAGATCGTGGTAGCCGCGTTCTTCGACCACACCGACAAGAGCCAGACCAATGCGGCCGCGCTGGAACTGACGAAGAAACAGGCCGAAGTGGTCGCGAACCACCTGAAGGGCAACAACGTTCATAAACTGGGTACGTTCGCCCGGCGCAAGGTCGTTCCGCTCGGCATGGGCACGGCCGCGTCGCCGGTGTTGGAGAAGGACAACCTCACGATGTCGCGCGTCGAGGTATTCCTGTTCACCCCGCGGTAAGGTCGCGCGCCGCGCCGCGGCGGGCTTCTCTGAAACCGGCCCGCGCGCGACCGCGAATACCCGACCATGCCTGCGCTAATATCGGATCGGCCCGTGACGCACACTCCCGGAACTCTCCCGCCGCTGTCCGCCGCCGATCGGGACCGGGTCAAGCTGCTCTATCACTTCGTGCGGCTCCAGATGCCCGCGGTGAAGCTGACCGAGCCGGCGTTCCTCGCGCACCTCGAGCGCTCGTTCCGCATCTTCTTCCCAAAAGCGCCCGCCGGCACGGTCGCGACCTGGGCCTCATATCTGGAAGGGTTGTACGCGGTGGATTGGCTGGTCTGCG
>SXHE01000512.1 GCA_005773755.1 Planctomycetia bacterium | reverse complement strand
GGGGGCGGTGACGCCCTCGACGACCGGGGCGGTGCCGACCGGCTCGATCCCGATGCCCAGCCGCGAGACGACCTCCCCGGAGGCCAGTTGGACGCGCCGCTCGTGCAGCTTGCACTTCTTCCCGTTAGGCGGGCGCGGTGCGAACGCCAGTGCGCGCCGCGCGCGGTCCAGGTCCGCGGGTGCGGCGCTGTAGGAGGCGACCCGCTGAACCGCGGCCGGGTTGCAGAACGGGCACTCGTGAACGCCGAACTCGGCGCACCAGCCGGTACGAGGTGGCGCGGGCAACAGGTGCGGGTCGCACTCGACACACGCCGACTCCGGCACGCCGTGTTCGGCGCACCAGTCGTCGCGCTCGCGCGCCGGCTCGCCGCGCAGCGTCGATGCCTTCGGCACCTTCCACGCGCTCGCTTGCCCGGCGTACACGACCCCGGCCAGGCCCGCGAGCGCGAGCAGTGCGGGCACCCACCGGAGCAGCCGCCAGATCAGGCGGGGCCGCGCGGGTGAAGTCGGGGCGGGCTGTGTCGGTTGCTGGTCGTTCATGGTCCCTCCGCGTTCGCGCCGTCGATCGCGCGCGTCAGTTCGTTGAGCAGCAGCCCGGCCCCTTTGGTCGCGACCACTTCGCCCGCCGTCAGCCCGGCGGCGATCTCGGTGTTCTCCGCGTCCCGCGCGCCGACCGTGACCGACCGCGCATGGAACGCCTTCGGGCCACCGGGCTTGAGGTACTTCGAATCGCGCACGAACACGACCGACGCACCGCGAAATATCTGTACGGCGTCGTTCGGGACGAGCATCGCCTTCGGCTCGTGGCGAACGACAACGCTCCCCTGACCGAGCGTACCCGCGCGGAGCCAGCCGGCTGCGTTCGGCAGCGCGGCCCTAACGGGAATGGTGCGGGTGCTCTCGTCGGCCGTGCGGCCGATCCACTCGATGCGCCCGGTAACCTCATCGGTCGAGCCGTCGGTGCGGAACCGGAGCGCTTGCCCCATCGCCATGCGCCCGGCGTCGGCTGCGCGGACGTGGAGGGTGACCCACACGCGGCGCGGGTCGGCGATCACGAACAGCGGGCGCGACGGTTCGGCGACCTCGCCCGCGACCGCGTCCACGGACAGCACGACGCCCGCGAACGGGGCGCGCACGGGGATCAGGTTAGCGGTGGCCGTTTCCGAATCGGCACCCGTCACACCAACGAAGCGCATCCGGGCGACGACCGCGTCGAGCGGCAACTCGCGGTAGTCGTCGGCCTTCACATGCAGGTCGAGGTTCGCGAGCGCCTGGGCCGCGCTCTGGAGTCGCGTTTCGGCCTCGGAGAGATCGGCCTCGGCCTCGCGCACGGCCTGTGCGGACACGACCTTCGCGGCGGCCTTCCGAGCCGCCAGCGTCTTCGCGCGAAGCCGGCTCTGCGCGAGCGCCTGTTGAAAGTCGGCCTTCGCTTTGCCTGCTTCGGCGGAGTCAACCAGCGCGAGCACCTCGCCCGCCGCGACCGGATCGCCGGCCTTCTTCGCGACGCGCCACACGACCCCGGCAGCACGCGGGCCGACGCGCGTGACGAGCGCCGGGTCGAAGCCGACCTCACCCGGTGCGCCGATCACGTCCGCGATGGCCCCCGGCCACGCGGGGGCGATCCCGATACCGAGCGCGTCCACCGCTTGTGCCGTATCGAACTCGATTGCTACTTCGCGTCGGAGCGCACCAGTTCCTGGGATCGGGCCGCCAACCCGCGCGCGCGCCAGTCCTTCCGATGGCGCGGGCGCGCTCGCCGTGGCGCGCGGGCGCGCGAACGTCCAGTCGGTGTTGTGGCCCCAGTTCGCGATCACGCCCAACCCGGCCGCGACCAGCGCGGCGGAGATCGTGCGCAGAATGTACCCGTCCGCTTCGCGCGCGTGCGCGGAGACGCGTGTGGTGTCGTCGGCCATCGGCCGCCCTCGTGGAACCCGGTGCGCGGGAGCGCCGCGCGGTGTTGGCAAACGGAGGGAACCCGCACCGGAACCGGTGCGGCGGGTACGGCTAGATCAAGAGCGCGCAGTGGCGCAGGAACAGCGGCGGGGCGGTGATGATGACGTGAGGGCGCGGTCGGGGAGCGGTTCGCGTCGTGACGACCTCGACGATCAACACACCGGTGACGGTCGCATCGGCCGCGTCCAACTCGACAGCGGGCATAATCGCGGCGCGCGAATCCGGTCCGTCGGCGACGACCGGACACCCGGAACACGGCGCGGCCGGCGGTTGCGGCGCGGTCGGCACTTCGGCCCGAAGTTCCTGCCTGTTCGGTGCGGGCGTTTGCGGCTGCGTCCGAGTGCGCGCCCGGCAACCGCGACACGCGCAGCTCGAATCCTCGTCAACCGCTGGGGTCGCGCGCAACTCGGCAACGATCTGAACTGGGTTGCGCGCGGTCGCGGTTGCGGGCGCGAAGCGACACAAGCACACGCCCGGAGGCAGTATCGCATGTGCAGCGATCAGGATCGTTACCGCGACTCGAAGCACGTTTGTTCCGGTGGTGGTTCGCAACGCTCTTCCCACAAGCATTCTACCCGCGCAACTTCGTTCGGTCGAGGGTGATTCGCGCGTGTCGCGTTCCCGCGACTCGGTTCAAGCCGCACGCTCCGACGGTCGATGATGAGCCAATGCGCGCAGACACAACCCCCCTCACGTTTACGCCCGGCCCGACCGCGACCACCGTGCGCGCGCCCGACGGCGCGGTCCGCGCCGTGCCCGATGGTTGGGTGCTCGTCCCGCCCGGCGACGCGGCCCTGACCCGGCGCGTGCGCGCGGCGGGCGAGACCTGGTCGGTCGCGGAGAAGCGCGGGCGCAAGGTATTCTCGCGCGGGGTCTGGGCACCGGCCGCGACCGTCGAGCAGGTCCGGGCCGATCTCGACGCGGAGCGCGTGACCGAGGCCTACGCCCGCAAGCGCGAGGCCGACACGGGCCGGCGCGAGCGGGCGCAGACCGAGTACGTCGCGGAGTTCCAGAACGCGGTTCGCGACTTCCTGGGCTTCCACGCGACCCACGCGGAACTGGCCGACCGACTCGCCCGCGCAGTGGCCGAACACGCCACCCCGGTCGGCAGCGGCACGGTCGCCCGCACGAAGCGCATCCCCGTTACGGAGCGCGCGGAAGCGGCCGTCATCGCGTGGCTGCGCCACCAGACGACGGGCTATGACTCGATGCCGATCCCGCGCGCGAAGGGGAAGCGCCGCGAGGTGCGCCGGATGCTCGCCCGGCGCTCGCACGAACTGCTCGCGCGCTACCGCAAAGGCGAACCGGTCACCGAGGGCTGCCCTCTCCAGAAGGCGCTGGCCGCGCCGAGCGCCGGGGCCGCGTGACGGCTACCGCAGCGGGTGCTTCGCGTCGGGCTTCCCGTTCGCGCCCAGAATCTGGAAGTGGTGGATGCCGCCGCGCCGGTCGTCGGTGTACGTCCACACCACCTTCTTCTCGCGCGTCACTTCGAGTAGCTTCACCTGCTTCGCGGTCGCGTGGTGGCTGGTGATGACGGTGTTGCCGTTCGCCAACCGCTGCACGCCGCAGGCGTCGTTGATCGGCTTGTTCGGCAGGTCGTCGTTCGTCACCCGCCACACCTCTTTCGCGTCCTTGTCCACCTCGATCACGAGGTTGCCGAGCGTGCAGCCGATGAGCGTGTTGCCGTCCGGCAGGCGGATCGCGGTAAACGGCATGTGCGGGGTCTTAACCTCCCACACCACTTTCCCCTTCGCGTCGTACTCGCGGACCACGCGATCGAGCAACTGCGGCACGAGGTAGTTCCCGTTGGCGAGCTTGCGCGTCATTCGCGTTTGCAGGTGGTGATCCTTCGTTTGAGCCTGAAGCGGCACTTCGGCGGTCACCTTGCCGTCGCGGTTCACTTCCAGGATGCGCGGCTTGGCCCCGGCTTCAGTGAGCAGTACCTTGCCGTCACCCAGTGTCTGGACCGTGTTCACCTCGGATTGTGTGCCCTTGAACTCGAACAGCACCTTGCCGTCCTTGTCCACTTCGACGACCGCGCCGCCGGGGTACGCTTTGCTTTTCGAGAGCGCGAGCAGCACGTTGCCGGAGTCGAGTACCCAGCCGTCGCGTGACGAGTGCGGGTACTTCCAGGTCACCTTGCCGACTTCGTCGGCGATGAAGGTCTCGCCTCCGGTGGCGAGGAACCCGTGTTTGACCGGGTCGGCCGCGCGAGCGTTCGGCGCGAGTGCGGCTAATAGGATCGCGATACCGATTGCGAGGGTGTGTGTAGCGCGCACGGTGGTTCTCGGTTGGAGGGAGAGGAGCGGAAAGTATTCTCAGCGGATCGGATTCGCGCGGCAACGGGGCTTGCCTTTACTTGTCCGCGCGTATACTATTCGAGGTGGAGGCGCGACACGGCCCCGTTATCTTGACGGGGGCCGCGTCGGGGCGCTGCGTGCATTGCTTTCTCATCGAACCCGCGAACGACGGGATCGTGTGGGACAGACGACTTGTGCAAGGATCATTTCATTTGCAACTTCGGCCGACGAGCGGCGTCCGCGCGAAACTCAGGGGGTGAGATTATGTGCAACAGCTTTCCGCGAATACCAATTCGGCTCACGATGCAGTTGCTGTAGCCGGGGTCTGTGACCCGGCTACAGCGACTGCGCAACTCGCTCCGCCGCGCTCGGCTACTTATCCGCAGCGGCGGCGAAGTCGCGGTACGCCAGCAGGTCGGCGGGGTGGATGTTGCGCGCGTCGAGGCCACGGTTCTTCGCGGCGCCGAACGCCTGTTTCGCTTCCTTCGCATGTTCCGCGGTCTGCGGCGTTTGACTCGACCGCAACAGCGCGACGTGGAACCACCGGAGGGCGGTCGGTTCGTGGCTGATCGCTTCGCCCAGGTCGCGCTCGGCGGCACCGTACTGCTTGAGCGTGAGCCGCACGCGGGCACGGGTGTCGAGCAGTTCGCCGGTCAGCCCGCCCTCGCGGGTGGCGCGGGCCACGAGGTCGAGCGCCTTCTCCGCGGTCTTCGCGTCGGCCGCGAGCAGCCACGCGAGGTTGTTGAGCGCGACCACGTTCCGCGGCTCCTTCGCCAGCACCTTCTCGAATGCCGCCGCGGCGCTCGCGATGTCGAGCCGACGCGCGAAGAACTCGCCCTTGTTGAGCGTGAGCACCACGGAGTCGGGTTCCTCGGCGAGGCACGAATCGAGCCATTTGAGAATCAGTTCGGCCTGCGGGTCGGACACGGGGCCGCCGCGCACGACGGCGAGGCCGGCGCTGGCGCGGAGGCGCGTCGGTATGTACCGCGCGTGGCGCTCGATGCGCTCGAACGCTTCGGCCGCGCGGCCGTCGGCCGCGAGGGTGCCGGCCGCGCCGACGCTGGCCTCCGGCCGGTTCGGGACGATGGCGCAGAACCGGTCCGCGGCGGCG
>SXHE01000511.1 GCA_005773755.1 Planctomycetia bacterium | reverse complement strand
GTTCTTTGGGTTGAAACCTTAGCCATCAAACGGGGATCAATTCCCCACCCCCGGCGGGCGGCGCGGTTGTAGACCGCGGTCCGTCGGGGTACACTTTCCACATCCGCTCGCACCCTGCCTTGCGCTCTCCTCTGCCGGAGCTCCCATGTCTCGTGCTCTCGTTGCTACCTTCGTCGCCGCGCTCGCGGTGGCCCTTTCGCTCGTGCCGTCCAGCGCCCAACCGTCGAAGGACGCGCCCGGCGAGTACGTGAACAAGGGGAGCCGCCCGGCCAGCGCGCGGGCCACGCTCGCGTCGCACAAGCTGCCGAACCTCGAAGGCAAGTGGTACTACGCCGGGCCGTTCGACAACACCGATCAGGCCGGGTTCGAGTTCGCGTACCCGCCGGAGAAGAAGGTCGATCTGAAAGCCACCTATGCCGGCAAGGGCGGCGCGAAGGTCGGCTGGAAGGAACTGCCCGGCTTCGAACTGGGCAAGGTGATCGACCTCGACAAGCTGTTCCCCAACGACAAGAAGGACGCGGTCGTCTACCTGTATCACACCTTCGAGTCGCCGAAGGCGTACAAGTGGCCGCTGTCGTTCGGCAGCGACGACACGCTGAGCGTGTTCGGCAACGGCAAGCGCGTGTTCCACGCGGCGTACGTGCGCCCGGCCGCGGCCGACCAGGACCGCGTCGAGATCGACGTGAAGGAGGGCACGAACGAACTGCTGGTGAAGATCTGCCAGGAGGCCGGCGGGTGGCAGGTGTACGTCGCCCCGGAACTGCCGTCGGTCGTGCCCGACACGATCCGCAAGCGGCTCGACCGCGACTTCCCGCCCAAGACCGAAGCGGCGCTTGCCAAGCCCGCGAAGGGCGAAGAGAACCACTACAAGCTCACCACGATCCCGACGGCCGCCGACTGCGTGCTCGAAGTGGGCGGGCTGGCCTTCCGGCCCGACGGCAAGCTGCTCGCCTGCACGCGCCGCGGCGAGGTGTGGCTGATCCACAACCCGACCGCGACGAACCCGGCCGACGTCAAGATGACCAAGTTCGCAACCGGCCTGCACGAGGCACTGGGCCTGCACGTCGATTCCAACAACGTCGTGTACGTGGTGCAGCGCGCGGAGCTGACGAAGCTCGTCGATAGCGACGGCGACGGCAAGGCCGACGAGTACCAGACGGTGTGCGACAAGTGGGGCGTCAGCGGCGACTACCACGAGTTCGCGTTCGGCCCGGCCCGCGACAAGGGCGGCAACTTCTACATCACGCTCAACGTCGGCTTCGGCGGCGGCCACCAGGCGAAGGCCGCGTGGCGCGGCTGGTGCGTGAAGGTGTCGCCCGACGGCAAGATGGAACCGTTCGCCTACGGCCTGCGCTCGCCCAACGGCATCAACTTCTCGCCGGACGGCGACCTGTTCTATTGCGACAACCAGGGCGAGTGGGTGGTGTCGAACAAGATGCACCACGTCAAGAAGGGCGCGTTCGTGGGCCATCAGGCCGGGTTGCGGTGGGTCAAGGACTCGCCGTTCGCCGGGAAGGTGCCGGACAAGGTCGCCAGTGGAATGCGCTACGACGGCGTGGACAAACAGGGCAAGCAGACGGACAACTACCCGGCCCTCAGCCCGCCGTGCATCTGGTTCCCTTACGGGCGCATGGGCAAGTCGATCACGGAGCCGGTGTGGGACACGACGGGCGGCAAGTTCGGGCCGTTCGCCGGCCAGTGCTTCGTCGGCGACCAGACGAACAGCGTCGTGATGCGCGTGGCGCTGGAGAAGGTGCAGGGCGAGTTCCAGGGGGCGTGCTTCCCGTTCCGCGCCGGGTTGCAGTGCGGGGTGAACCGGATCAGCTTCGCCCCGGACGGCAGCATGTTCGCCGGGCAGACGAACCGCGGCTGGGGGTCGAGCGGCGGCAAACCCTACGGCCTCCAACGGCTCGTGTACACCGGCACGGAGCCGTTCGAGGTTCACCACGTCGCACTGAAGAAGGACGGCTACGAGTTCACGTTCACCAAACCGGTCGACCCGGACACAGTGGGTAAGAAGCCGGTGTCGGTCAGCTCGTTCACCTACGTCTACGAGAGCCGGTACGGTGGCCCGGAGATCGACACCCGCGCCGAGCCCGTGGGCGCGGCAACGCTCTCGAAGGACGGCAAGACGCTGTTCGTGCCGGTCGAGAACCTGCGCAAGGGCCGCGTGTACGAGTTCCGCATCGACGGCCCGAAGACGAAGGACGGCGAGAGCCTGCTGCACGCCGAAGCGTACTACACGCTCAACTACCTCGTGAAGTGAGCGTGAATCGTTGTCCGAGGGCGTGGTATCATGCCTGTGGAGGTGAGCCATGCCGATGCACGACTGGACGAAGGTTCCTGACGGAATCTTCCACGCGTTCCATCATTCGTGGATCGAGGAAATCGGCCGCACGCTGAACGCGGGGTTGCTGCCGCGCACGCTGTACGCCTTGCCGGAGCAGGTGGCCGGCGGGTTCGGCCCGGACGTGCTGGCGTTGCAAGTCGATCACGACGACGATTCGCCGGCCGCACCTTCGGGCGGCGGGGTGGCGACGGCGACGCGCGCCCTACAACCGCGCACGGTGAGCAAGATCACGACGCAGACCGAGGCCGAGTTCTACCGGCGGAAGAAGAGCGCGATCGCGATCCGGCACGTCAGCGGGGATCGCGTCGTCGCGATGATCGAGATCGTTTCGCCGGGCAACAAGGCCAGCAAGAACGGCGTGAGGGCCTTCGTGAACAAGGCGTGCGAACTGCTCGAAGCGCGGATTCACCTGCTGATCGTCGATCCGTTCCCGCCCGGCCCGCGCGACCCCGGCGGCGTTCACGGCCTCATCTGGAACGAGATCACCGACACCGAGTTCCGCCCGCCCGCGGGCAAGCCGCTCACACTGGTCGCCTACGAATCGGATCTTGTCACGCGGGCCTACCTCCAGAACGTCGGCGTCGGCGACGCGCTGCCCGACATGGAACTGTTCCTCGAACCGAATGGCTGCGTGATGGTGCCGCTGGAAGCGACCTACGCCGCCGCGTTCGCGGCGCAGCCCCGCCGCTGGCGCGACGTGATGGAACCGCGCTAGTGCGGCGTCAACGGCTCGCCGGTAGGCGCTAATACGCCCGCGCGAAGATCACCTGGCGCGCGCTTGGTGCGCCGGTGAAGAGGCACGTACCCGGTTCCTGCGGGCCGTCGAACGGGAGACACCGGATCGTCGCGGCGAACTCCTTCTGCACGCGGTCCTCCGTCTCCTTCGTGCCGTCCCAGTGCGCGTACACGAACTTCAGCGGCTCCGCGCCGGCCTCCTTCGCTTCGTCGCGCGCGGGGAACAGCGCCTTGAACTCGTCCAGCGTGTTCGCGGTCGTGATGCGGGCGTCGCGAAACGCCTTCGCCCGGTCGAACAGCGCCTTCTGGATGTCGCGCAGCAGCGTGCTGATGTGCTCTGCGGCCGAGGCGAGCGGCACTCCGAACTGCTTCCCCTCCTTGCCGGGTACGTCGCGCCGGGCGACGGCGCACGCGCTCTTCTCGATGTCCTTCGGCCCGATCTCGACGCGCACCGGCACCCCGCGGACCTCGTGCTCCGCGTACCGGAACCCCGGCTGCTTGTCGAACATCGTGTCGATTTTCACGCCGATCGGCTCGTAGCCGAAGAAGTCGTCGCGCGGCAGGGCCCGCAGTTCGGCGGCCAGCTTTTCGGCCGCCGCGATGCTCGGCCCGCGCTCGGCGTCGTTCCTCCCCAGCGGCACGATGACGACGTGTGTGGGCGCGAGCCGCGGCGGGACGACGAGGCCGTTGTCGTCCGAGTGTGTCATGATGAGACCGCCAATGAGCCGCGTGCTCACGCCCCAGCTCGTCGCCCAGGCGAACTCTTCCTTGTTGTTCTGGTCCTTGAAGGTCACGTCGAAGGCCTTCGCGAAGTTCTGCCCCAGGAAGTGCGACGTGCCGGCTTGGAGCGCCTTGCCGTCCTGCATCATGGCCTCGATGCAGAGCGTGTACACCGCGCCGGGGAACTTCTGGCCGTCGGTCTTGGGGCCGACCATCACGGGCATCGCCATCCACTCTTCCGCGAACTTCTGGTACACGCGGACCATCTGGAGCGTTTCCGCTTCGGCTTCGGCGGCGGTCGCGTGTGCGGTGTGGCCCTCTTGCCAGAGGAACTCCGCGGTGCGCAAGAACAGTCGCGTGCGCATCTCCCACCGCACCACGTTGCACCACTGGTTGATGAGCAGCGGCAGGTCGCGGTAGCTCTGCACCCACTTCTTGTAAGTGTTCCAGATGATCGTTTCGGACGTGGGGCGGATGATGAGCGGCTCTTCGAGTTCGGCCGCCGGATCGACGTGCAGCGGCTTGCCCGGTTCGGCCTTCAAGCGGTAGTGGGTGACGACGGCGCACTCTTTGGCGAACCCTTCGGCCATTTGCTCCTCTTTGGCGAGGTAACTCATGGGGATAAACAGGGGGAAGTAGGCGTTGACGTGGCCGGTGTCCTTGAACAGCTTGTCGAGGCCGCGCTGCATCTTTTCCCAGAGCGCGTACCCGGTGGGCTTGATGACCATGCACCCGCGCACGTCGGAGTTGTCGGCGAGGCCGGCTTCCTTCACGACGTCCAGATACCACTGGGCGTAATTGATCGCGCGTTTCGTAATGACATCGGCCATGCGGGAGCTCCAATAGAGGCGAGCGGGGGGCGTACGCCCCCTGTACTCTTCGCTCGCCAAGACAGTTATAGGTAGGGACAGCGCCGCGGCCGAAAGGTGATCGGTGGCCGCGGCGCGCGGCGGGCTAGTAGAGCGGCGAGGAGTTGTGGGCGACGATGCGCCCCCGCGACTTGAGATACACGACGATGAAGGTGCCGTCGTTCACCTCAACCCCGTTGACGTCCCACACGCCGCCGGCCTTGAGCGTGCCGTACTTGCCGGGAAGCGGGTGCCCCTGGCGGTATCTGTGATGGGTGTGCGTTCCGCCCCCGGAAATGGGCGTCGTCGTTGTGACCACGTGCAGCTCCCACGGTACGCCGAAGATGTCGTCCGCGCCGGGATACGTGTGGGTGCCGCCGAGCAGTACCGGCTTCCGCACGGTCCCGGCCGGCAGGAGCGTGACCCGGTGGGCCGGCGGGGCCGGCGGGTTCATGCCGCAGCAGATCACGACGATCGGCAGTGGCGGAAACATTTCGACATCGACCCACTCGACCGCGTGCGACACCATGTTCCCGCCTTGCGTGATCGTCGCGGTCACGGTGTACCCGGTGTCGGCCCCGATCCCACTCACGGCGGCCTCCCACGAGGAACCGTCGTCGCAGAAATAAGCGGTGAACGGACCGAACGAGACGTTCCCCTTCGTCACGGTCACGTTGATGACCGGGTTCGTGAACGCGCGAACGTTCCGATCCGGGTGCTTGCGCAAATCCTTATCGATCTCGTTGACGATGTATGTGCCGCACACGTTGAACGTTTGCGGGAGCACGGCCTGCGGCATCGGGTAAGTGACGGTGACGGACAGGGGCATGGGGCGGTACCTCGGAAGGGGTTAGGGAACAGGGGGATTCGTGCTAATCACGACGTTCTTGAACGCGACCGCGGCGCTCTCGGCCCAGATGCCGAGGGGCCGGCGCGGGGTCCATCCCGG
The DNA here is from genome assembly GCA_005773755.1 of Planctomycetia bacterium. GTDB lineage: Bacteria > Planctomycetota > Planctomycetia > Gemmatales > Gemmataceae > Gemmata. Next base: position 3,499 of record SXHE01000511.1, on the reverse strand, counting down.
TGGCACGGCGCGGTGCATCACTTCTCCGGGACGTGGCGGCAACCGGGCCACGGCGAACCGGTCGGCGTCGGCGCGGGTCAGGTCCGCGAGCAACTGTGGTTTGGCACCGGGCGCATCGGCCCACCAGACCCGGATCGCTTTCGGTGACACCTCGACCCGAATCGTGCGCCACGGCCCGGGGCGCTGCTCCAACACCGGAATCTCGGCCCACCCGAACGTCGCGACGTTCGGCAGTGGCAGCCCGGTCGGCTGGCGAATCCAGGTGACGTCCATCACGCGCACTGCGGACTCCCGCGCCGGCGCGCCGCTCCCGTTCACCACGTCCTTCATCACGACCGCATAGTGCCGGAACACGGTTCGGCCGTTCGCGCCGTCGGGTTCGGTGATCCCGAATACGGGTCCGACGTACCCGTTGCCGCGCGGCCGGGTGCCGTGGTACAGCACGTCCATCGAGAGCACATACGAGTCGATCCCGGGGTCGTCGAACAGTTCCAGGACCGAGCTGTCCACGCTCTCGAAGTAGCACGCCCCATCGTTCAGGGGCGATTCGCCGAGGGTCGCGGGGCGGACCCGCCAGTTGTGGCGCGCCGGTGCGCCCTTCGCGCCGACGAGGGTTACGGATCGCCCCGCGGCCAGCTCCTTGCGGGCCGCGTCCCACGGGTCGATTTCGACCCGCGCCTCGACCGCGGGCGGCTTGGGCACCGGCCAGTACGCCGCGCCGAGGACGAACGCCCCGGCCAGCAGCACCAGCACGCCCGCAGTCACCGCGAGCCAGTTGCGGTTGCCCACCACCCAGAGCTTCGCGCGACGGGCGCGCGTTAGTTCCGGCGCGACGGGCCTCTGCCCGGCCTCGTACCGGTCCAGGTCCGCGATCAACTCCGTGACCGATTGGTACCGGTCCTTCGGGTTCTTATCCAGGCAGCGCAGAACGATGGCTTCGAGCGCGGCGGGTACGGCCGTGTTCAGCGCACGGAGCCGATCCGGTGCTCTGGCCCGCACCTGCTGAATGATCTCTTCGGGCGTGTCGCTGACGAACGGCGCGCGCCCGGTGAGCAGGTGGTAGAGCGTGGCACCCAGCCCATATACGTCGGACCACGGGCCGATTTTTCCGAGCTTCTGTGAAATCTGTTCCGGCGGCATGTAACTCGGCGTGCCCAGCGCCCCGCTGGCGCGCGTCACCGAGTCGAGGTGATCGAGTTGCTTCGCCAGTCCGAAGTCGGCTACTTTCGGGGTGCCGTCGGCCGTGAGCAGGATGTTGCTCGGCTTCAGGTCGCGGTGGATCACGTCGCCGGCGTGCGCGGCGGCGATCGCGCCGGCAACGACGCGGATCAGCCGAACCGCCTCGGCCGGTGGCGCGGCCCCCTTTACCGCGTGTGACAGCGGCCCGCCCGGCGCGTACTCCATCGTGAAGTACGGGTCGGCGCGCAAGAAGTCGTGACCGTAGACGCGGACGATGTTCGGGTGGTCGAGCTTGGCCAGCGCGCGCAGTTCGGTCACGAACCGGTCGAGCGAAGTCTGATCGCCGGGGTGCCGCAGGAACTTCATGGCGACGAGCCGCTGCGACGCCTGTTCGCGCGCCAGGTACACGACGCCCATGCCGCCGCCGCCGAGCCGGTTGAGGAACTCGTACCCGGCCGGCGGGGTCGGGAGCGGCAGGCCGTCCGCGGTCGGCGCGGTGACGGTCGGCGCGTCCGGTAGGAACGTGCCGGTCGGCGCGAACGACTCGCGCCCCGCGCCGCGGTCCGGTCCGAAGCTCGCGGTGGGCGCGCCCGAGAGCGGGTCCGACGGGACGAACGGTGTCGGGTCCGGGGTGTTCGGCGTGCCGGCGCATTCCAAGCACAACCCGTCGGGCGACAGAATCGCCACGGGACGCGAGCACCGCGAGCAGGAACTGGGCGAGGACACCGGGCGGCTTTCGAATGTTGGGCGCTGGACGGGATGTGCTGAAGGTAGCCGCGTTCCGACCGCGACGCAAGGAACTTCTGGGCACGTTCGGAACGATGAAGCTCTCGCCCATTGCCAAGAAGTTTCACGTACTCATCGGCGATCCCGACGAGCACTCGGCCAAAACCGGTTGAGCGAGTTGCTACAGCGGAACTGCCTCCGGGCATACTTCGGTGAACGACGGAGGGCCGACGATGCCGCAAACGTCGGACCCGTGGGGTGTTTCTTGCCCGGTCAGACGTTCGCTCATATCTTGCTAACAAGTCCGCACGTCCGCGGACTTTCGCACCCAAGGGGCTCACCATGTTCCGCTCGATGCTCGTTGCCGCGCTTGCGGCCGTCGTGTTCGTGCCGTTCGCCAGTGCTACTGAGGAGCCGAAGAAGGAGCCGGCGAAGGCGACCGTCGATCTGTTCGGTTCGGTCGAAGACGAGGCGCTCAAGAAGGAGATGCCGGAGAGTGGCGTCATCGTGTCGCAAAAGGGCTGGGAGAAGCTGGCGAAGGCGTGGGGTATCAAGAATGCGCCGAAGGTCAACTTCGAGAAGGAACTGCTCGTCGTCGCCACGTCCGTGGGCAGCCGGCTCAACGTGAACGGCAAGGTGAACGACAAGGGCGACCTGATGGTGCTCGGGTTCGGTACCCGCGACCTGCGCCCCGGGTTCCGCTACGCGATCAAGTCCGTGAGCAAGGAAGGCGTGAAGACGGTCGGCGGGAAGCCGCTGCCGAAGGAGTAAGGCGCAACGATTCTGTAACGCACGCAACGGGAGCCGCGCGGCTCCCGTCTGTGTTGTGTCGCTCGTTTCCACCAACGATGAGGCTGCCATGATTCGTTCGCTGTTCGTCGCCGCGCTCGCGGCACTCGTGTTCGTTCCCTTCGGCACCGCGGAGGAGCCGAAGAAGGAGAAACTGACCGTTGAGCTGTCCGGCGACATCAAGGACGAGGCGCTTCAGAAGAACGCCCCGGCCAACGGGGTGATCGCGTCGCAGAAGGAGTGGGAAGGGCTGGCGAAGGCTTGGGGCATCAAGGACGCACCGAAGGTAGACTTCGCGAAAGAACTGCTGATCGTCGGCACCTGGAAGGGCAGCTCGTTTCTCGTGAAGGCGACCGTGAAGAACGGCGACCTGAGCGTGAGCGCCGGCGGCAGCAAGGACCTGCGCGACGGCTTCCGCTGGAAGGTGCAGTCGATCAATCGCGACGGCATCAAGAGCGTGCAAGGCAAGCCGCTGCCGATGGCGTAATGGTTCAGAATGGCCCGCAGATGACGCAGAGCAGACGCAGATGAAATCCAAATCGGACAGAAGACGAAGTTTGAAAATCCTGCTTTCTGCCTTGATCGGATTTCATCTGCGTCTGCTCTGCGTCAACTGCGGGCCATGATTTGCAACAACTTCTTCGCGCAGGCTTCGGCGAAGGCCGGGTCGTTGATGTTCTCGTCCCGTTCCACCAGTTCCACATACGGCGCGATCCAGTTGCGCACGCTCTGGAACAGGGCCGCGTCCGCTTCCGGCCACCAGAACGGTTTGCCCTCCGCGTCGATGGCCGACACGCCCCGGAGT
>SXHE01000510.1 GCA_005773755.1 Planctomycetia bacterium | reverse complement strand
GGTCACGGAGTGACCGGACCCCAATTCAGTACCGGTCGAGCGCCCCGGTTACAAAAGCTCCCCCACCTGCTACCCTGACGGAACCTCCCCCGTCAGGGTGCCCCATGTCTGCTGCCAACCGCTATCTGGTCTCGTTCGACGCGCGCGACACGTTCCACCGGTTCGCGGACGTGCTCGTCATCGGGGCCGGCATCGCCGGACTGCGCGCCGCGCTCGAAGTCCCGCCGGACCTGTCCGTGCTGGTCGTCACCAAGGATCGCGTGACCGAGAGCAACAGTTCGTACGCGCAGGGCGGGATCGCCGGCGTGCGCGCCCCCGAAGACACGTTCGAGAACCACGTCGAAGACACGCTGATCGCCGGCGACGGGCTGTGCGACCGTGACGTCGTCGACCTCGTCGTGCGCGAGGCCCCGAACCAGATCGAGAAGCTGATCGAGTTCGGCACCAAGTTCGACGAGGAGAACGGCCGGCTCGCGCTGACCCGCGAGGGCGGGCACAGCCACCGGCGCATCGTCCACGCGCTGGGCGACAGCACCGGGTTCGAGATGATGCGCGCGACCATCGCCTACGCCCGCACGCGCCCGAACGTCCGCATCTGGGACGACACGTTTACCATCGACCTGCTGACGCACGAGGGCGCGTGCCGCGGGGCGGTGGTCGCGCGCAACGGGGCGGGCAAGTTCCTGATCTGGGCGAAGCAGGTGATCCTCGCCTCCGGCGGGTGCGGGATGGTGTACCGCGAGACCACGAACCCCGCGGTCGCGACCGGCGACGGCATGGCCGCCGCGTACCGGGCCGGCGCGGAGCTGCGCGACATGGAGTTCATGCAGTTCCACCCCACGGTGCTCTACGTCGCGGGTTCGGCGCGCTACTTGGTGAGCGAGGCGGTCCGCGGCGAGGGCGCGTACCTGCGCGACGTGAACGGCCACCGCTTCATGCCGGACACGGACCCGCGTGCGGAACTGGCCCCGCGCGACGTGGTGGCGCGCGCCATCTTCCGCACGATGGAAAAGACGCAGCACCCGAACGTGTACCTCGACCTCGCGCACCTCGACCCGGCGATGGTGCTGAACCGGTTCCCAGGCATCGACCGCGTGTGCAAGAGCTTCGGTCTCGACATCCGGACGGACCGCGTCCCGGTGCGACCCGGCGCGCACTACATGGTGGGCGGCGTGACCGTGGACGCACAGGGCCGCACCACGGTGCCGGGGCTGTGGGCCGCGGGCGAGGTGACCAGCAGCGGGCTGCACGGCGCGAACCGGCTGGCGTCGAACAGTCTGATCGAGGGACTGGTGTACGGCACCAGTTGTGGGCGCGGCGCGGCCGAGGCCGTGCGCGCGATGCCGCGCGACCTGACCGCCCTGCCCTTGCGGTCGGCGGTTCCCGAAGCGGAACCGGACGCGCGGCTCGACGTGGCCGACCTCACCGCGGCGCTCCGGGCGCTGATGGTGCGTAAGATGGGCATCGTCCGCGACCGCGCGCGGCTGCTCGAAGCGAAAGAGGACTTGCGGTTCTGGTGCCGGTACGCGCTGTCGCGCGAGTTCGACGGCAAGGCCGGGTGGGAGCTTCAGAACCTGCTCACGGTCGCGCGGCTGATGATCGCCGCGGCGCTGGCGCGCGACGAGTCGCGCGGCACGCACTTCCGCAGCGACTTCCCAAAGCGCGACGACACCCAATGGGGCCTGCGGCACGTGACTTGCGAGCCGTTCGTGTCGCTGTAGAGCGAGTTGGGGAGAGGCAGCGTGTCTTGGCGAGCCGCGACCGCAAGGGCGCGGTTCACGTCACCCGCTCCCTTGGGGTCGCGGCTCGCTGGGCTGCTGCGAATTTCCCAAAGGCGCTCTCACATTTTCTCCCAAACCCTTTCGCTCGGTCCGTCGTCTGGGCTGTATCGCCTGTTCCCCTCAACTCGGAGTCTGCAATGACGAAGTGGTTCCTGCTCGCGGTCGCGACCCTGTTCGGGTTCACCGCGTCGGCCTCAGCCGACGAGAAGAATCCGATCGTGCTGAAGCTGGTCGCTAAGACCGACAAGTACAAGATCGACCTCGGCGGCAGGACGGCCGACGAGTACAAGAAGGGACTCGAAGAGGCGGCGAAGAAGTCGGCGGCCGGCGAGCTGCTGCGCCCGCCCGCGCCGCCGAAGGTCGACCTGCTGCTGCAGATCACCAACACCGGCAAAGAGGCGGTCACGATCTATGTGGGCGGCGACCCGAACGTGTACACGGTCGAGCTGACCGGCGGCGCGGGCAGCGTGAACATGAACAGCGGGCTGGCCTTCACCGCCGACTTCCGGCTGCCGAAGGCGGTCGAACTGGCCGCGGGCAAGAGCTACGAGATCGCGGTGAAGCAACTGTCCGACGGGAGCCGCGGCGCGAGCCGGTTCGTCTACTGGACCGGGCCGGGCGAGTACAAGCTGACCGCGACTTACTCCCTGGCGGACAAGGACGGCGGCAAGGGCGCGGTGCTCAAGAGCGCGCCGGTGAAGATCACCGTCGAGAAGTAAGGTGCGGTGTGCAAAGCGAGCGGCCCGCGGCGCACACGCGCCGCGGGCCGCTCGTCTTTTGCGCCGCATCGCGCCTACTTGAGCACGTCCTTCACCACGGTCCCGGCCACGTCCGTGAGCCGGAAGTCGCGGCCGTTGTAGCGGTACGTCAGCTTCTTGTGGTCCAGGCCCATCAGGTGCAGCACGGTCGCGTGGAAGTCGTTGATGCTCACGCGGTTCTTCTCCGCCCTGAAGCCGATGTCGTCACTCTCTCCGTAGCTGACGCCGCCCTTCGCGCCGCCGCCCGCCAGCCAGTAGGTGATGGTGTGCGGGTTGTGGTCTCGCCCGGCGTTCCCCTTCTGCACGATGGGCAACCGACCGAACTCGCCGCCCCAGATGACCAGCGTGCTGTCCAGTAGCCCCGTGCGCTGCAAGTCTTCGAGCAGCGCCGCGATGGGCTGATCGGTCTCCTGCGCGAAGCCGCCGTGGTTCTTGGCGATGTTGTTGTGCCCGTCCCAGGAGAGATCGTTCTCCATTCCCCCGGAGTAGATTTGCACGAACCGCACGCCCTTCTCCACCAGTCGGCGGGCGATGAGGCACTGCTTGGCGAAGTGCGTCGCCTTCGGGTTGTCGAGGCCGTACATCTTCTTGGTTTCTTCGGTCTCCTTGCTCAGGTCGAGCGCGTCGGGCGCGGCCATCTGCATCCGGTACGCCAGTTCCCACGACTCCACGCGCGCGGCCCAGTCCGGCTCGTTGGGTTGCTTCGCCATCCCCTTTTTGTACAGCTTCGCGAGCAGGTCGAGCTGGTTCCGCTGCCGCTCCTCGGTGATGTCCTTCGGCCGCGACAGGTTGTCGATCGGTTCGCCCTGCGGCTTGAACGCGGTGCCCTGGTACACGGTGGGCAGGAACCCCGCGCCCCAGTTCAGCGAGTGCCCCTTCGGGATGCCGCGGCCGAGCGTGTCGTACATCACGCAGAACGCGGGCAGGCTGCGGCTCTCGCTGCCGAGGCCGTAGGTGGTCCAACTGCCGACGCACGGGTGGCCCATGCGCCCGAACCCGGTGTTCATCTTGAACAGCGCCGGCGAGTGGTTGTTCGAGTCGCTCCACAGCGAGTGGATGAACGCCATCTTATCGACGTGCTTCGCCATGTGCGGGAACAGCGAGCTGACCATTTTCTCGCACCGGCCGTGCTTCTCGAACTTGAACGGCGACTTCATCAGCGGCCCGACCTGCCCGGCGAAGAACCCGGTGTTGGGGTCGAAGCCTTTCAGCTCTTGGCCGTCGCGCTTCTCCAGTTCCGGCTTGTAGTCCCAGGTGTCCACCTGCGACGGACCGCCGTTCATGAACAGCCAGATCACGGACTTGGCCTTGCCCGCGAAGTGCGGCTTCTTGGCCGCGAGCGGGTCTTCGGCAGCCGCCGGCTTCTCGTCGGCGCGCAGCAGGTCGGCGAGCGCGAGCATCCCGAACCCGCCGCCGGCGCGGGCGAGGAACTCGCGGCGCGACCGGTACGCGGTGCTCTCGGCCGGCGACGCGAACAGGCGCGGAACGTTCAGCATGGAGGGAACCCGAAGGAGGGGCGGCGATAGCAGTACAGCTAGTGTACCCGACGCGGGCCGCCAGGAAAGCGAATCCGCCCCTTGACGAATTTTGTATGCGCGTATAGTATTGAACGGGATGACAGAACGGGGCGCGACTGCACAGGTGCGTGTGTCGCGCGTCGAGAGGTGAAGGCGTCTTCCACCTCTCCCCCAAGCTTTGCTGGGGGAGAGGTCGGCCCGGCTTTGCGGGCCGGGTGAGGGGGCGCGGAGCGAGGTCAGGTAGATACGCGGAACTTGATTGAGTGGTGCAGCGCCCCTCACCCGCCGCCTCAACGACCGGCGCGAGTTGTGCAAGGCGCGCTCGGTTCGCCCGTTCGCACCTTCGACCCCGGAGGCTTTGTGCAACACTTTTGCGAAACTACCAATTCGCCCGCCGGCGCGATCTCGGGTACTGAGGATTTGTGCAGCACTTTTGCGGAACTACCAATTTGGTCACGCTTCGAGGGTGGCGAACAGTTCCTCTAAGCTGGTGGCGCGCTTGATCGCGTCGAACCGGGCGAACGTGCCGACCGTCGCGGCCAATCGCAGCCACTGCTTTAAGCGGCCGACGTGCTTGTCCGAGCGCGACCGGTGGTAGCGGTCCGACCACTCCACCAGCCCGCGGAGTTGCGCGGGCCAGTCCGTCGGTGCGTCGGCTTCGTGCGCCAGTAAGCCCAGCTCGCGCGCCACACGCCGAGCCAGCAGCGGGTCGCCCAGTGCGCCGCGCCCGAGCATGACGTGGCGGCACCCGCTCTCGTCGCGGCAGCGGCGGAAGTCGTCGAGCGTCCAGATGTCGCCGTTGGCGACGACCGGGATGCCGAGCCGTTCGCGCACACGACCGATGGGCTTCCAGAACACCGGCGGGGCGTACCCGGCGACGCGCGTGCGGCCGTGGATGGTGAGCCACGACGCGCCGCCCTCCGCAGCCATCGCCGCGTTCTCGTCGATGGCGTCGATGCCGTCCCATCCGAGGCGCAGTTTCGCGGACACGGGCACTCCGCGCGGGACCGCGGCGCGCACGGCGGTCACGATCTCGCGGATGCGCTTCGGGTAGCGGAGCAGCGTTGCCCCGCCGTCGTGCCGGTTCACGGTGGGGGCGGGGCAGCCGAAGTTGATGTCGACGACCGGTGCGCCGAGTTCGCACGCGCGGGCCGCGGCTTCGGCCATGCGCCCGGCCTCGCCGCCCAGAATCTGCACCGCGACCCGCAGGCCGGTGGGTGTGCGCGCGCCGTGCGCGAGTTCGGGAACGTGGTGCAGGAAGACATGCGCCGGCGGAACGTGCTGACTGACGCGGAGGAACTCGGACACGGCGAACGTGAACGCCCCGCACCGCCCCTGCACCGCCCGCATGGGCGCGTCGGTGACGCCCTCCATCGGCGCGAGGATCAGCGCAGGCGCATCGGGGTGAAGCATTCCGTTAGTGTAGCAGGCGCGCGGCGTCCCCCACCTCTCCCCATGCTCTGATGGGGGAGAGGTGGGGCCACCGGTCCGCGACGCGCGCGTATGGACCGGTCGCATTGCGGGTGGTAGTCTGTACTCTCCGCCCGCTCTCCCACCGGAATTGCTCGATGCCGAACCCGTCGCGCCGCGTGCTCCTTCAAGCCGGTCTCGGCGGGTTCGGCTCGCTGACGCTACCGGGCCTGCTACGGTTGCGGGCCGCTCAACCCCCCGCGACCACCGAGCGCACGGCGATCATCCTCGTGTGGCTCCGCGGCGGGTGCAGCCACCTCGACACCTACGACCCCAAGCCCGACGCGCCGGCCGAGTACCGCGGGCCGTTCGCGCCGCTTCGCACCCATGTTACCGGCCTGCGGCTCACGGAGTTGCTGCCGAAGCAGGCGGCGCTGGCGAACCGTGTCGCGGTGGTGCGGTCTCTGGCGCACACCGGCGGCGGGCACCCGGCCGGATCGCTTCAGGTGCTCGCGGGCGACCCGGACCCGCAAGACAAGTTGAAGCCGGTGCGCCCGGACTTCATGACGGTCGCGCACTACCTGCGCGGCGGTTCGCCGAAGGGGTTGCCCAACTACGTCGGCGTGAACCCGGTCGTCAACTACGACAACTTCACCATCGCCGGGCCGGGCTACCTGAGCGCGAACTACGCCCCGTTCGCAGTGGGCGGCGACCCGAACGCCCCGGACTTCCGCGTGCCCAACGTCGGCACCGCCGACGCGAGCAAGGCCGCCCAGATCGCGGACCGCGCGGCCCTGCGCGACAAGTTCGACACGTTCCGCCGCGACTTCGACCGCTCCGGCGTGGCGAAGACGATGGACAAGTTCGAGGCGCAGGCGATGAACCTGCTGACCAGCCCGACCGCGGCGAAAGCGTTCGACATTGCGCAAGAACCGGCGAAGCTCCGCGAGCGCTACGGCCGCAACCGCTGGGGCCAGCAGTTGCTCCTGGCGCGGCGGCTGGTCGAGGCCGGCGTCGAGATCGTGACGACCGAGCTGACCGGGCCGCTGTGCGGGCGGGTGCAGAACTGGGACGACCACGCGGTCAACCACCACGTCTTCGACGCGCTCAAGTTCCGCGCCCCGTTCTTCGATCAGGGGGTGTCGGCTCTGATCGAAGACGTGTTCGCCCGCGGGCTGAACAAGCGGGTGCTGGTGGTGGTGACGGGCGAGTTCGGCCGCACGCCCCGCATCTCGTATTCGCCCAGTAGCGGTGGCGGGGTGGCGAGTGCCGCGGAGGGCACCACGCAACCGGGCCGCGACCACTGGCCGCGGGCCGGCTCGATGCTGTGGTTCGGCGGCGGGATCGAGGGCGGGCAGGTGATCGGCGCGACCGACCGCCGCGGCGAAGACGTGACCGAGCGGCGAATGGGTCCGCACGACTTCCTGGCGACGATCTACCGGCACCTGGGCATCGACTACAAGGCCACGACCGTGCCCGACTTCGCCGGCCGCCCGAACGCCATCGTGGAGAACGGCACCGCGCTCCCGGAACTGGACGCGCGGGGGTGACGCGGTTCACCAGTCGTTGCCGAGCACTTCGCCCCCGTTGGGCGAAGAGGCCGCTTGCCACGTCTGCTGGCTGATGCCGTTGGTGACGAACTTCACCGAGCCGTCGCCGAGGAGCATGTTCACGCCGCCCGAATGGTAGCTTCGCGCGGTGTAGATTACTCGCCGTGCCGTCCAGTCGGGATACCCCTCGACACACGGAGCTTCTTTCGTCGAGACGCAGCAGTTCTGGCGGACCGAATCCGGCTGGGTCGCATTCGGAGTGTAGTTGTGGTGGTAAAACCCTCCCTCTGCGAAGTGGAGCATGCCACGCAGATCCATGCCCGGCACGGTAATCAGTTCGCTGACGAAGACGGTATTGCTGGTGCCGTCGCTGATATGAGCGAACGTAATACGGCTGTCATAGTCGAACACGCCCGTGGGTCGGTTCGGGCGCGGGTCAGAGTCGCAGTAGATGTTGAACGGGCCAATGCCATTGTTGCCCACATATACTCTTCGCGGTCAGGAATGAGGTCTATATTTTGGTGAGCCGGTGTGGTGGAATGAGCGGACCTCTGAGGCTTCTCCGATGCCCCGCCGCACCACCCTCACGTTCACCACTGCCGACCTCGCTGCGCTGGGCACCG
>SXHE01000509.1 GCA_005773755.1 Planctomycetia bacterium | reverse complement strand
GGAGCGGCGACCGATGGTAGCCCAGGGTGCAGCGAGGCTTTGCGAGCAAACCCTGGGTACGCCGTGAGAGAGAACGAAGCCCCCGAGGGGCGGCAGAACCGACCGCAAAGGTTTCTGTCGCCCCTCCGGGGCTTCTGATATTCTGCTGACCTGACCCAGGGTTTGCTCGCAAAGCCTCGCTGCACCCTGGGCTACCATCGGTCGCCGCTCCGCGGCTGCAAACAGGTTCGGAGGTTCCCAATTTCGCGCTACTTCCCCACGTCGGCTGAGTGCGGGCACCACACGATCTTCGGCACCACACCGATCCGCACGTTCGCGGGCGACCACGTCCAGCTCTCGCTCGTGGACGTGCCCGCGGGCGGCGTGATCGACTGGCACAGCCACGGCAACGAGCAGACCGGGATGATGATCGCCGGCCGCGCCACCTTTTACATCGGCGACGAGCAGCAGACGCTCGGACCGGGTGACTTCTACTTCATCCCCGGTGGCGTGCGGCACCGGGTCGTCGCGGTGGACGGCCCGGCGCAAGCGCTCGACGTGTTCTACCCAATTCGCGACGAGTACCGGTAATGCAGCTCGCGGCTTCGCACGAGACTGCTTACGCCCGGCTGAACGCGGGCTTGCGCACCTCGTCGGCCACCGGCGCGGCTTCTTCCGCCGGCTCCGCGCTCGGCTTCGGCCCGCCCTTGAGCCGCTCCAAGAAGGTCGCCATGCGGCTCAGGCCGGCGCGCAGGCGGCCGTCTTCGGCCGCGAAACTCACGCGAACGTGGCTCGCGCCGCTCGGCCCGTAGGCCACGCCCGGCCCCACCAGCACGCGCAGTTCCTTCAGCAACCGCTCCGCGAACGTGCGGCCGTCCAGCCCGGTGCTCGCCACCGGCACCCACGCGAAGTAGCCACCACCGGGCGTCTCGGCTTCGAGGCCCATCGCTCGCAGCCGGTCGATGGTGTACTCGCGCTTCGCGCGGAACCGCTCCAGCGATTCGGCCGGCAGCGGATCCGCGAGCAGTCGCGCCGCGGCCTGCTGGCACACCGGCGCGACGTAAGGCGCGGTCAGGTTCGCGGTGAGCTGGGACGCGCGAACGAGGTGCTTGTTGCCGGCCAGCCAGCCGACGCGCACGCCCGGCTGCCCGAACTCCTGCGACACCGAGCCGGCCGTGAGCGCCAGCCGGTCCGCGCCGGGCATCGTGGCAAAGCAGCGCGGCTTGTCGCCGTAACGGAACGCGCCGAACGATTCGTCGAGGTAGACGATGACGCCGTAGCCGCCGGCGATCCAGGCGATGTGTTCGAGGTCTTCGTTCGCGAGACACCCGCCGGCCGGGTTGCCGGGGTCGCTCAGCACGAGCACCTTCGCGCCGCGCATGGCCCGCTCGAAGTCGGCCGCGATGTACCGGCACCGGCCCTCTTCGGTCCAGGTCGGCACCCACCGCACCTTCGCGTGACGCGACTTCGCCCCGAGCGCGAACAGCGGCGAGCACGGATCGAACATGACAACGCGGTCGCCGGGATTGACGAACGCGTCGAGCGCGGCCGCGAACGCCCCGGTCGCGCCGTGCGTCGCGATCAGTTCCGTATCGCTCGTCAGCGTGCGACCGTGGCTCGTGTAGTAGTCCGCGATGGCGGTGCGCAGTTCCGGCAGCATCGCGGGCACGCGGCCCGGCGCGGTGGCGTCGGTGCGACCGACGCTGATCGCCCCGCGCGCCGGCGGCGCGTCCGGTGTCGGCTGGTTCAGGTCGAGCACGTCGTAGCCCGGCCCGTTCGGAACAATCGCGCCGTCGAGCAGCTCATCGACCGGCGCACTCAGCACGCGGTCGGAGTAGTATTTGAGGTACGCGGAGCCGCCGTCGGTGAGCCGCCGCGCCCGCCGGGTGAACCCCGCGAGGCGCGTGCGGATCAGGAGCTTCGTGAGCCATAAGGGAAGTGCCACGACGTAGCCTCCGTGCTGTGGGGCCGCGATTGTGCGCGAAAGGACGGGGCGGTGTAAAGCCCGACTGCCGAAGCCGCTCGCGGCTTCGCGGGAGAATTGTGGGAAGCCCCCTGCCCCGCGCCGCCTCTAGTTTGTTGAAATCGCCCCCGAGACCCGCCCCATGCCACGCGAACCGTCGGCCGCGATTCTCGACCCGCTCCGCCGGCTCATCGGCCGACAGAGCGGCAGCACACTCACCGACGCGCAGCTCGTCGAGAACTTCGTGGCCCGTCGGGATGAAGCTTCGTTCGAGGTGTTGGTGTGGCGGCACGGGGCGATGGTGTTCGCGCTGTGCCAGCGCATCCTGCGCGACGCGCACGAAGCGGAAGATGCGTTCCAGGCCGCGTTCCTCGTGTTCGCGCGAAAGGCCGGCGGCATCGGTCGTGGCGAAGCGGTCGCGCCGTGGCTGTACAAGGTCGCGTACCGAATCGCGCTGCGGCTCCGCGCGGCGAGGGCCAAGCGCGGCGTACCGGGCGAGCCGCCCGCGGGGCTGCCCGCACCGACCGGCGACGACACCGACTGGCACGACCTGCGCCCGGTGCTCGACGACGAAATCGCCCGGCTGCCGGAGAAGTACCGCGCCCCGTTCGTGCTGTGTTACCTCGAAGGGCGCACCAACGAAGAGGCCGCGGCGCAACTCGGCTGCCCGAAGGGGACCGTGCTGTCGCGGCTGTCACGCGGGCGCGAGCGGCTCCGCGCCCGGCTCTCGCGCCGTGGCGTCGCCCTCACCGCGACCGCGCTCGCGCTCACCCTGTCGCACAACGCGGCGCAGGCTTCGGTGCCGGCGGCGCTGGTTTCACCCACCGTCGGCGCGGCCGTCCCGTTCGCGGCGGGGACGGCCACCACGCAGATCGTTTCCCCATCCGTCGCTGCCCTGACCACCGGAGCATTGAAGGCCATGACACTCGTGAAAATCAAAGTCGCCACCGCGGTTCTCGCGCTCGCGATGCTCGGAACCGGCCTCGTGTGGGCCGCGAACGGTGGCGAAACACCGGCACCGGTAGCAACCGCGCCGGTCGCGCCGCCGACGGACGAACCCCTCGCAACCCCGGCCGATGAGGACCGCGACCGCGAGCGCCCGCCCGCGCCGGCCGCGCCCGCGCTCGTGGGCAAGGTGATGTCGGTCGCGAAGGACGGTAAGTCGTTCACCGTCGAGACGCCCCCGACCGAGCGCGGCGGCGAACCGGGCAAGGCGACCGTGAAGTTGGGCGAGAAAGCCGCGCTCACGTTCAACGGCGTCGGTTTCGATCGCGCGAAGCCGACGGAGGGCTATCAGGCGCAGGTGTGGTTCGAGGCGAACTCGAAGGACACAGCCGCGACGGTGGCGTTCCACGGGCCGGAAGGCGCGGGCCGGGCTGCCGACCGGTTCGGCGCGATCACCGATGTCGCGAAGGACGGCAAGTCGATCACGCTCGAGGTCCGCGCGCCGGGGCGACCGGAGCGCGGCGCGGAACCGCCGAAGGTGACGATCCCGTTCGACGCGAAGACCGTCGTCAGCTTCTCAAATGTGGCGAAGGACGGCGCGAAGTTCGTCGCGGGTCAGGCGGCGCAAGTGTGGTTCGCGGACGACGGCAAGACCGCGGGCAAGGTGCAGGTCTACGACCGGGGCGAGGACCGGGGCCGCAACGAGAAGCGCCCCGACGTGATGGGCAAGGTGACGCGCACCGACGGCAAGAAACTGGTGATCGAGGGGCCGCCGGCCGAGCGCGGCGGCGAGCCGGTGCGCACCACTGTCGCCATCGACGACAAGGCCGCAGTCGTGTTCCACAACGTCCCGACCGACGGCGCGAAGCTGGCCGCGGGGATGCAGGCCCAGGTGTGGCTGGCGGAAGGGTCGAAAGACACGGCCGCGAAGGTGTTCGTCACGGGCACCGTGCCGGAGCGCTGGACGACCGTGACCGGCAAGGTGGTCGCGGTGGGCAAGGACGCCAAATCGGTGACGCTCGAACAGCCGCCGACGGTGCGCGGCGAAGACGGGAAGCGCGTCGAGGTGAAACTGACCGAGAAGACGAAGTTCGCCTTCTTCGGCGTCGGGTTGGGTGAGGCGAAGATCGCCGAAGGGATGATGGGGCAACTGCGGCTGCTCGACGGCAGCACCGACACCGCGAGCCACGCGACCTTCGGCAAGCACGGCGCACGCGAGCGGTAGCGTGAGCGAAGGCGAACGGCCGGTGTCAGC
>SXHE01000508.1 GCA_005773755.1 Planctomycetia bacterium | reverse complement strand
GATACAGAAGGCGCGCTCGCCTGCGGCTCGCGGCTAACACATCCGAGCGAACTGCGTTAGAATCGAGATGGCTTCCCTTCACCCTCCGAACATTCCCCATGTCGCTGATCGGCATCGACCTCGGCACCACGTTCTGCGCGGTCGCCGCGCTGGATGATCGCGGGCGTCCGTTCACGGTACCCAACCGCGACGGCGACGTGCTCACCCCGTCCGCGGTGTACCTCGCCCCGGACGGCTCCGCCGTCGTCGGCCAGCCGGCGCTCGACATGGCGCTCGAACAGCCGGACCGCGTCGCGGCGCTCGTCAAGCGGCGCATGGGCCTGCCGGACTACGGCACGCCGGTCGCCGGCCGTGAGTTCCGCCCGGAGGCGCTGTCCGCGGTCATCCTGAAGAAGCTGGCGCAAGACGCGGAGGCGCAGCTCGGCCCGATCACCGGCTGCGTCATCACGGTGCCCGCGTACTTCGACGACACCCGCCGCAAGGCGACGATGGACGCCGGCCGCATCGCGGGGTTGACCGTCACGGACATCATCGACGAGCCGTCGGCCGCGGCCCTCGCCTACGCCACGCAGCACAGCGACACGATTCGGCCGCAGACGGTGCTCGTGTACGACCTCGGTGGCGGCACGTTCGACGTGACGCTGGTGAAGCTCGGCCCCAAGCGGTTCCAGGTGCTCGCCATCGAGGGCGACGTGCGCCTCGGCGGGCGCGACTGGGACGAGCGGCTGGTGAACTGGGCCGCGCTCAAGTTCGCGGAGCAGTTCGGCGACGACCCGCGCGGCGATCCGCAATCGCTGGCCGCGCTGTTCGCCACCGCCGAGCGCGCGAAGCGCGCGCTGAGCAAGCTGGAACACACGACGTTCACCGTGGCGCACGGCGGGCACAAGGTCACGCTGCCGCTGCCGCGCCCGGAGTTCGAGGCGCTCACCCGCGACCTGCTGGTCCGCACGCGCCTTACCGCCCAGCAGGTGTTGAAGGCCGCGAAGCTGACGTGGGGCGACGTGAGCAAAGTGCTGATGGTGGGCGGGAGCACGCACATGCCGGCGTGCGGGCGGATGCTGCTCGAACTGACCGGCAGACCCGCGGACCACACCCTCGCCGTGAGCGAAGTGGTCGCCCGCGGCGCGGCCGTTCACGCCGGCATTGCGGGCGCGCGATCCACCTCGGCGAGCGGGGGGCGCAAGCCCCCCGAGTCATCCGCTCTGGCTGGCGTCGTCGAGATCAGCGTGAACGCACACAGCCTCGGCGTGGAAGTGCGGTCCGGCGCGGAGCGGATCAACGACAAGCTCATCCCGAAGAACTCGCAACTGCCGGCCGCGGCCGGGCGCACCTATTTCACCGCGACCGACAACCAGCCGCGCGTGCGCGTTCGAATCTTGCAGGGCGAGGCGCAACAGGCGGAGGCGTGCATCCCGGTGGGCGAGTGCTGGATCGACGGCCTCCCGCCGACCCTGCCGAAGGGGTCGCCCGTGCGCGTGACCTGCGGCGTGGCCGCGAACGGCCGGATCGAAGTGACCGCGACCGACGAGACCAGCGGCCGCGCGGCGAAGGCCGCGATCCACCGCCCCGGTGGCTTGTCCGACGACGAGCTTGCGCGAGCAACCGAGTGGGTCCGCGCGCTGAAGGTACAATGAAGCCGACCGCGGAGGGAGCATGTCGGAGCAACCGTCCATCTTGCGCTACCCGCTCGCGATGCTCGCGTGCGCGCTGGTCGTGTGCGTGTGGGTCGGCGTGGGCGTCGGCGTCGGCTGGCTCGTCTTCTTCCAGCTCTCGGACTTCATCGACCGGCAGGTGTGGATCGTCCGCGTCCCGCTCCAGTGCCTCGCGGGGCTGACGATCATCATCGTGATCGGCGTCGGCTGGGAGGCGCTCAAGAACACCTGGGCCGCAATCACCCGGACCTACGAGGCGCGGGCCGACGGCCAGAAGCACGGCCGGCACTCGAAGTGGCGACCGGGTTACAACCCCGAAGCCGAACCGCCGCCGGGCGAGGGCGCGGGCTGGTACGGCCAGTGCCCGAAGTGCGGGTTCACCTTCCAGTGGGACGGCACTCTCTGCGGCCACTGCAAGTACACGAAGCCCGCGTGAGACCAACCCAGCGGAACCTCTCATGCTCCCATCTTCGGAACTGGCCGGCCGGCTGGCGTATGTGACCGCGGACGAATACGATGCGGCACCTGAGATGCCGAAGTACGGCACCCCGAATGCCGAGAAGAAGTGATCCTTGTATCGCCGCTCTGCGGTCGGTACTTTCGTGTCAAGTTGATCGCGTTCGCTCTCAAGCGAAAGGGAACCGATGTCGCTTCGATGCCTTTGGTGTGCCGTGCTAATCGTCGCCACATGTGCGCAGCCGATTGAGGCCGAAGAGCCGAAGACCGCGAATGAGTTCCTTATTCGCGGAGTCACATGGATGGAGAAAGGCGAGCACGATAAGGCGATCAAGGACTTCGACGAGGCCATACGGCTCAATGCACGTTTCCAGCGCGCGTTCTACTACCGTGGAGTCGTGTGGGCCGTGAAGGGTGACTTCGACAAGGCACTCAAGGAGTACGATGAAGCCATACGCCTTGATCCTAACAGTACACTCGCCCTGATCGACCGCGGACAGGTATGGGCGGCGAAGCGTGAGTTTGACAAGGCGCTCAAGGATCTCGATGTTGCCACACGGCTCGAACCGAGAAACCCCGGCGCGGTTTACATCCGCGGTAACATCTGGTACGCGAAAAACGACTTCGACAAAGCGGTCAAGGACTACGACGAGGCGATCCGGCTCTATCCGCCATTCGCGGACGCCTTCGACAACCGCGGACGGGCGTGGAAGGCGAAGGGTGAATCCGAGAAGGCCGCGAAGGACTTCGCCGAGGCCAAGCGCCTCCGCGAACTCAAGAAGTAGCCCTTCACGGCGCGAAGGGCGTGACTCCATGCTGTATTTATCACGCCGCCGGGAATCCCGTCCCGCCAGGTGACACCGTGTTCCGACAACTCCAATTGCTCGTGGTACTCCTGCTGCTCGCGCTTCCGGCCGCGGGCCGGGGCGACGAGCCGCGCGTGTTGAAGGCCGGCACCGACGCCGAGGTCGCGAAGGCGCTCGCGGGTGCGAAACCGGGCGACACGGTGCTGCTCGCCGACGGCACCTACACGGAACCACTGGTCGTGAAGGTGAGCGGCAAGGCCGGGCAGCCGATCACGGTGAAGGCCGCGAACCCGCGCAAGGCGGTCTTCATTCGCAAGGGACAGGCCGCGCAAATCGACGGCTCGTTCCTCCGCTTCGAGGGGCTTGTCTTCGACAGTCGGTACGGTGACTGCACGTGCGTCCGCGCGGCCGGCAAGCAGGTCCACTTTCTCGACTGCGAGGTCCGCCGCGCCGGGTCCGTGGACGGCAAGGGCGGCGGCGACGGGGTGCAGTTCTTCGACTCGTCCGAGTGCCTCGTCGAGAAGTGCTTCATCCACCACTGCCTCGGCAGCGCCGGCGGCGAGCGCACCGACTCGCACGGCGTCCGGTTCACCCACAGCCACGGCATGACCGTTCGCGGGTGTGTCATCGACCTCGCCTCCGGCGACTGCGTGCAGGTCGATCCGAACCGCAAGGGCTGGGACAACATCCTGATCGAAGACTGCAAGCTGTTCGGCGGGAAGGTGCCCGCGAATGATCCTTTCGCACACCCGCGCTACGCCGCCGGCGCGTGCCCCGGCGAGAACGCGATCGACACGAAGTGCCCGGCCGGGGCGAAGACCAGGCCGCGGATTACGATCCGCAACTGTGAGGTGTCCGGGTTCCGCGGACCGATCGGCAACGCGGCGGCGTTCAACATCAAGGAGGAGTGCGACGCGGTCATCGACCGCTGCACCATCTCCGATTCCGAGATCGGCCTGCGGCTGCGCGGCCCGGCCCGCGTGCGCGTCACCAACTGCGTGCTGTTCGACAATGACACCCACTGCCGGTACGAGGACCGCGTCCCGCAGTTGCACATCGCGCACTGCACCTTCGGTCGCGCCACGGGCAAGGGCCACGGGGCGTTTCAGGAGCAGCGCCCCTCGCCGGACCTGCGCGTAATGGGGTGCCTGTTCCTGAGCGAAAAGCCGAAGCAGGCGGGCGACGCCTCGAACAAAACCGCTGGCGCGGCGGCGTTCGTGGACGCGGCGAAGGGCGACTACCGACTCGCCGCGGCGCTGGCCCTGAGCAAGAACGGCCCGGCCGCGGACCACCCGGAATTGAAGGTCGATCGCGCCGGCGCGCCGCGCGCGCCGGACAAAACACCCGACGCGGGCGCGTATCAGTTCCGACCGAAGTGACCGGGCGACGAACCCGGAACAGTGCCTCGCCGGTCAGGCCCGTTCGGCGCGGCACCGGGCGAGTTCCGCGGCCATTGCCGCGAGCGCCGCTTGGTGCCGCTGTTCGCTGTCGCGGAGGTGTTGTTCCATGTCCTTGCGTTCGGTGATGTCCGTGTGCGACCCGGCCATGCGCGCCACGCCCGCGGCGTTCCGGACGGCAACCCCGCGATCCAGGATCCACCGGTACGAGCCGTCCTTGTGCCTGAACCGGTACTCGACCTCGTAGGACGTTTCCCCACCTTCCGTGCAGGAACGGAGCGCCGCGAGCGCGCGAGCACGGTCGTCGGGGTGAAGCCGCGACTCCCACTCCGCGATGTCGTGTGCGATCTCGTGATCCTCGTAACCGATCATGCTCTTCCACTGCGGCGAGTAGTAGCTCTCACCGGTCTCGCGGTCCCAGTCCCACAGGCCGTCGCCGGAGCCGCGCACGGCCAACTCGAACCGGTCTCGACTGCGCCGCAGCGCGACCTCCGCGTTCTTCCGCTCGGTCACGTCGCGGCCCACGCCGTAGATCAGTTGCTCGCCCTGAATCAAACTGGCCGTCCACGACACCCACCGGTAACTGCCGTCCTTGCATCGGTAGCGGTTCTCCAGGGGCGGCCCGCTGCGCCGCCCCGCGCCCTGGAGGATCAACCGCGACTCGGAGAGCGTCTCCGCACGGTCGTCGGGGTGGAGGAAGTCGGCGAACGGTCGCGCCATCAGTTCCGCGCGGCTCCAACCGAGCGTCGTCTCCCAGGCCGGATTCAGTTGTTGGAAGTGCTCGTCGGGTCCGACCGTGCAGAGCATGTCGAGCGCGAGGTTAAAGAACCGCTCCCGTTCCTGCTGTGCCCGGTTGCGGTCGGCGGACTCCGCGAGCCACCGCTGCACCGCCGCGGCCAGTTCGCTCGCGGCGGCGTGGCGGTCTTCGGGGTTCCGCGCGAGGGCGCGCAGGCAGGCGGTTTCCAACCCGATCGGCACGGCGGGCACGATCGCACTCGGCCGCACCAACACGCCCCACTGGACCTGCGCCAGAACTTCCGCGACCGTGGACCCGGTGAACGGCGGTCGGTCCGTGAGAATCTCGTAGAGGATCGCGCCAAGGCCGTACACGTCGGTGCGCGGGCCGATGAGATCGACGCGACCCGCGGCCGCTTCGGGGGAGATGTAGCACGGTGTGCCCTTCACCACGCCCTGAAGTGTGTGCTCGTGCGAATCCGTCGCCGGAACTTCCGACGTGGGTTCCGGCGCGCCACCAGCGTCGATGAGTTTCGCGAGGCCCCAATCGAGAACGATGACTTCGCCAAAGTCGCCGAGGACGACGTTGCCGCCTTTCAAGTCGCGGTGAACGACGCCCTGCGAGTGCGCGTACGCGATCGTCTGGCAGACGCTCACGAAGGCGTTCAGTATCGCGAGCAACTCGACCGCGACCGCGGCCCCCGTTCGACGCTTCTCGTGGTACGCCCGTGTCGCCTCGGTCAGCGTGTGCCCGTTGACGAACCGCATCGTGTAGAACGGCACGCGCCCCGGACTCGGCTTCACGAGTTCGTAGACCGGCACGATGTTCGGGTGTTCGAGACGCCCCGTGATCTGTGCTTCCTGCAAGAACCGGTGGAGCACATCGGGGCTGGTCGCGTGTTCCTGGTGAAGCTCTTTCAATGCGACCCGGCGCTGCATCTCGCGATCCGCGTAGACCGACACGCACCCCATTCCGCCCGCCGCGTGCAACTTGACCAGGGTGTAGCGATCGCTGACGGGCGCGCGCACTTCGGCCGGGCTGTTCGCGAGCGCGGTCGGGTCCAGTTCCGGGAACCGCTTCCGATAGCTCGCTCGGCGATAGTCGTCGTCGAGGCGAATCAGTTCGCGGAGCAACTCGGGGCGAGCCGCGACCGGGCACTCGTGCAAGAAGTCTTCGATGCACGGTGGCAACCCGGCCTTGCACGCGTCCTCGAACCGGTCGCAGAGGGCGTCGATCTGTCGGACGGTCGTGATGTAAAGCGTCTCGTCGTGTGTGGGCCACGGGTTCACGGTGCGTTCTCCTCGGCCCGGCGCGTTCGGATGAGCAGACGTTTCCGGTCCGCGGTGCGCGGGCCGTACTCCAACCGGGCCACGATCTCGCCTCGCTACAACGGCCACAGCCGCACCGCGACTGAGCGTGCGCCGTTCGGAGAATGCGACCCCGCCAGTGTGTGGGAATTGCCAGCGATTGTAAGGTCGGCCGAACGAGTTCCGAAGGTATTTCGGGTGGTGCTGTGTGATTCCGCCGTGCGGTTCGTTGGGGTCTCGCACAAACTGCGCGCGCCCACTCACCAACCGGCGCTCGACGCACCAATATCGGCGAGTGATGTGTTTACGCCACAAGCCCGGTTCCGGTACAATCGGGATACTGCCGGTGGCAACCTGCCAACGACGCTCGCGACGGCCCGTGCCGGACTCTTCATCGCAACAACAAGGTGGCGGGATGCGCGGTTCGATCACGCTCGCGGTGGTGCTGGCGCTGTGTGCCGGGCGCGGTCGGGCCGCGGACCCGGACACCGCGACCGTCGCGCACTTCGAGAAGCAGGTGCGCCCGCTGCTGGTCGAACACTGCCACGGGTGCCACTCCACGAAGGCCAACAAGATCCGCGGCGGGCTGGCGCTCGACAGCCGCGAGGCGATACTGAAGGGCGGCGAGTCCGGCCCGGCGGTCGTACCCGGCAAGCCCGACAAGAGCCTGCTCATCTCGGCCGTCCACGCCACGAAGCCCGAACTCCAGATGCCGCCGAAGGGCAAGCTGCGGGCGCAGCAGATCGCCGCGCTCGAACAGTGGGTGAAGGACGGGGCCGTCTTTCCCGCCGGGGCGAAGGCCGCGACCGCGACCGCGCTCGACCCCGCTTCGCCCGAAGCCCGACAGTTCTGGTCGTTCCAGCCGCTCCGCAAGCACCCAGCTCCGGCTGTTCAGAACTCGAAGTGGCCACAGGGACCCATCGACACGTTCGTGCTGGCCGCGCTGGAGAAGCAGAAGCTCACGCCGTCCGCACCCGCGGATCGCCGCGTGCTCATCCGCCGCGCGGCGTTCGACCTGACCGGCCTGCCGCCCACACCGGCAGAAGTGGAAGCGTTCGTCAACGACCCGAAACCGGACGCCTACGCCAGGCTTATCGACCGGTTGCTGGACTCGCCGCACTACGGCGAGCGCTGGGCGCGGTACTGGCTCGACCTGGCCCGCTACGCCGACGTGCCCGAAAGCTGGATGACGCCCCGCGGCCAGTCGTGGCCGTACCGCGACTGGGTGGTGAAGGCGCTGAACAGCGACCTGCCCTACGACCAGTTCGTGCAGCGGCAGCTCGCCGCCGACCTTATGCCGGGTGTCGATCCGAAGGAGCGCGCGGCGCTGGGGTTCCTCGGCGGCAGCCCGGACTACTGGAAGGAACTGCAACTCGACGTGGACGTGATCAGGTCCATCGTCGCGGACGAGTGGGAGGAGAAGATCGACGCGGTGAGCAGCACGTTCCTCGGCCTCACGACGGCGTGCGCCCGGTGCCACGACCACAAGTTCGACCCGATCTCGCAGAAGGACTACTACGCGCTCGCGGGTGTGATCGCGGGCGTGCGGCTGATCGACCTGCCACTGCTGCCGGACGCGCAGGCCACGGCCGTGCGGAAGGCCGAAGGCGACCTCCGCGCGCTGGACTCGCAGATCAAGGCACTGAAGGCGAAGAAGCCCGCACCGGCCGACCTAAAAGCCCAACTGGACGAGCTGACCGCCCGCGTCAAGCAGCTCGAAGAGACGCCGGGATACAAGGCGGTACCGGTGCGCGGCGTCGCGGACGGGCACATCTCCGTGGTGTCGCGCGGCCCGAACGCGACGCGCCTCGAGTACGAGGACGGCGTGGGCCACGACATCGCGATGCACACCCGCGGCAACCCGAACAAGCCCGGCCCGGTCGTGCCGCGCCGGTTCCTCACGGTGCTGTCGGGTAAGGAGTCGAAGCCGTTTACCAAAGGCAGCGGCCGGCTCGAACTCGCGAAGGCCATCGTCACGGACGGCGCGCCGCTCGCGGCCCGCGTGATCGTGAACCGCGTCTGGAAGCACCACTTCGGCCGCGCGCTGGTTGATACGATGAGCGACTTCGGGCGGCAGGGCGACCGTCCCTCGCACCCGGAACTGCTCGACAACCTCGCCGCGCGCTTTGTGGCAAACGGTTGGTCGTTGAAGTGGCTGCACCGCGAGATCGTGCTCTCAGCCGCGTACCAGCAGGCCAGCGCGCCCGACGCCGCCAAGCACGCCGTCGATCCGGACAACCGGTGGCTCTGGCGCATGAACCGGCGCAAGTTGGAAGTCGAGTCGTGGCGCGACTCGATGCTGGCGGTGAACGGCACGCTGCGCCCGGAACTTGGCGGCCCGGCACTGGAACTGACCGATGCCAAGAACCGCCGCCGCACCCTGTACGGCCTGGTGCGCCGGCGCGACCTGACCGACCTGTTGCGGCTGCACGACTTCCCCGACCCACTCACGCACAGCGCCGGACGCATCCCGACCACGACCCCGCTCCAGCAGCTTTTCGCGCTGAACGGCCCGCTGCTCCGCCAGGAGGCGGCGGCACTCGCGAAGCGGCTCGAAGCGGACGCGAGCGCGGGTGGTGGGGCGCGCGTCCGCCGCGCCTACGATCTGCTGTTCAACCGCGCGCCCACCGAGCGCGAACTCAAACTGGCCCTCGCCTTTCTCGGTGAGAAGCCCGACGCGGACGCCTGGACCCGCTACGCCCACGTCCTCCTCGGCAGCAACGAGTTCCTGTTCATCGACTGACACGCCTCGGGGCGCTACTCGTCGCCGTCGGGTTCGGCACGCTCGGGGTGGTACTTGCGGATCAGCTTGCGCACGGTCGCGCGCGCGAGGCCGAGCCACCGGGCCGCGACCAACCGGTTGCCGTCCACCTGGCGCAGGGCCTCGTCGATCACCGCCGGCTCGACTTCTTCGATCAACTTCTGGTGCAGGTCGGCCGGTTCCGCGCCCTTGAGCGCCTGAACCTGTTCGCGCACCCACTCGACGACCAGCGAGCGCAGGCGCTCCGCGGTGCTGGCGGGACCGGTCGCGGTGCTCGGTTCGGGGAAGTGCTCCGGGCGCAGCGGGCCGCCGCGCGCTTCGATGGCCGCGTGTTCGAGTGCGTTGCGCAGCTCGCGCACGTTCCCCGGCCACGGGCGCGCCTTCAGGAACGCCAGCGTGTCGGCCGGCACCGCGGGCAGCGCCGGGCCGAACTTGCGGAGGAAGTGGTCCGCCAGCAGCGGGATGTCGTCCACGCGGTCGCGCAGCGGCGGCAGGTGAATCGGGTACACGTTCAGCCGGAAGAACAGGTCGTGCCGGAACGTGCCCGCGCGCACCGCGGACGACAGATCGGCGTGCGTCGCGGATACGATACGCACGTCCACATGCTGCGACTCGCTCGCGCCGACCGGCTGCACCTCCTGGCGCTCCAGCACGCGCAGCAGTTTCGCCTGCACCGGGAGCGGGATGTCCGCCAGTTCGTCGAGGAAGACGGTGCCGGTGTCGGCGAGTTTCAGGAGTCCGTCGCGGGCCTTCTCCGCGCCGGTAAAAGCACCTTTGACGTGTCCGAACAGCTCGCTCTCCACGAGGTTGGGGTTGTACGCGGCGACGTGCGCCACAACCAGCGGCTTGCCGCGCCGCGGGCTGTTCGCGTGGACCGCGCGGGCGACCAGTTCCTTGCCCGTACCGCTCTCGCCGGTAATGAGCACGCACGCGGCCGTGGGCGAAACGAGCGCGATCCGCTTGAACACACTCTGCATCACCGGACTGCGGCCCACGAGCGCATCGGGGCTGTTGTCGATCTCGCTGAGCGGGGGGCGCAAGCCCCCTGTGTCTTCGACGGCGCTTCGGTTCGCCATCGCCCGCTTCGCGGTGTCCATCGCTTGTGCCAGATCGAACGGTTTGGCGAGGTAATCGAACGCGCCGCCCTCGACCGCCTTCACCGCGGTGTTCAGGTTCCCGTGCGCGGTGATGATGACGACCGCCGCGGCCGGTGCGACCTTCTTCAGTTCGCTCAGTGCCGTCAGGCCGTCCATGCCGGGGAGCCGCACGTCGAGGAACACCACGTCGGGCGCGTTGAGACGCGCTTTGCCTAGCCCTTCCTCGGCACTCGCGCCGACAGCGACCTTGTACCCCTCGCGCTCGAACGCCCGCCGCAGCGCCCACGCGATCGGCTCCTCGTCGTCGATGATCAGAACGGAATGGGCCATGGGGACTCTGGGAAGATTGGGTTTCTACGCTTCATCCTACACGAATCGCGCCTACAACGAGCAGCGCGAAGATCGCCAACGGAGCCGCACATGCCGCGCACGCTCGCCGCACTCATGACCGCACTCGCCGCTACTGTTGCTGTTGCCGCCGAGCCAAAGGTGGAGATCGTGGCCCATCGCGGGGCGTCGTTCGACGCGCCGGAGAACACCGTCGCCGCGATCAAGCTCGCATGGGAGCAGAAGGCCGACGCCAGCGAGTTCGACGTGTACCTGACGAAGGACGGCAAGATCGTCGTGATCCACGACGCGACCACCAAGCGCACCGCGGGTGACGATATGAAGGTCGCATCGACGACGCTCGAAGAGCTGCGCAAGCTGGACGTGGGCAAGTGGAAGAACGCGAAGTTCGCGGGCGAGAAGATTCCGACGCTGGAGGAAATGCTCGCGACCGTGCCGGCTGGCAAGCGCGTCTTTATTGAGGTGAAGTGCGGGCCGGAGATCGTGCCGGAACTGGACCGCGTGCTGAAGGCCGCGAAGCTGAAGCCGGAGCAAACGGTCGTCATCGCCTTCAACGCCGACGTGATCGCGGCGACGAAGAAGGCCCGCCCGGACCTTCAGGCGCTGTGGCTGGTGAGCCTCGCGCCGAAGAACGCCAAGCCGCGCACCGCGGAGGAGCTGATCGCGAAGGCGAAGGACATCAAGGCCGACGGCCTCGACCTCTCCGCGACGCCCGCGGTTCTGGACGCGGCCTTCGGCAAGAAGGTGAAGGACGCCGGCCTGAAACTCTATGTGTGGACCGTGAACGACGTGGAGTTGGCGAAGAAGATGATCGCCGTCGGTGCGGAGAGCATCACAACGGACAAACCCGGTTGGTTAAGGGAGCAGTTGGCGAAGTGAGGGGCGACAAGAAGTCAGATATTGATTCGAGGAAACATAGGCTTCAATTGGCGCACCACATCTATCAACTCACGATCAGCCTCCGAATCGTCTCGAACGTACAGAACCTTAAAAGTGTGCAGAACCATAGGACATTCTGTGGCATAACGAAGGATCAACTCTGGCGGCAACTCCGTTGATCTACGAAAGAAACCTCGTTCAAAATGGACGGCATCGAGAAGCCCTTCTTGATTTGTGTACCATAGCGCCTCGTCTCTCGTAGCTGGCAACCACTCCTGATCCAGCTTCGTCCACACGCGGCCGATCTCTTCCCACAGGCGGTTCGCTTCGTCGCTCCACGGCTTCTCGCGGGCCGCGGCGCATTGCAGGCGGATGAACTGCGCGTAGTTCTCCTGCCCGTGCTCTTGCAGCCAGTCGGCGTACACGAGGCGCGGGGTGTCGTCGTCGGGGTTGTCGAAGATCGCGTCGAGGAAGGCGTCGGCTTCGGGGTGCATGGCGGCTCCTGTCTTCGTTCGTAGTGACCCGCTTCAGCGGGTCCGCGGCGCAGCCGCGCCGTTCACTTTCGGCGAAGGTGGTGCGCGCCCCTTCGGGGCGGACCCGCTGAAGCGGGTCACTACGAACACAATCATTCGATCTCTTCCCACACGCTGCTCGTTGCGCCGATCTCTTCGAAGTACGTCAGCATCCGCTGGTAGAACTCGTCGTTGGCGAGGGTGGCGCTGTCGCCGATCACCAGCAGCTTGCGGCGGGCGCGGGTCAGCGCCACGTTCGTGCGGCGCGTGTCCGCGAGGAAGCCGATTTCGCCCTCGTTGTTCGACCGCACGAACGAGACGACGATCGCTTCCTTCTCGCGACCCTGAAAGCCGTCCACGCTGTCGATCTCCAAACCTACAACGTCGGCGAGCCGTTCGCGCAGCAGCCGCACCTGCGCCCGGTACGGGGTGATGACGCCGATTTGAGCCGGTGTCACGCCGAGCGCCAGCAGCGCGCGGACCTTCTTCACCGCGAGCGCGGCTTCCTGCACGTTCCGCCGACTGCCGGTGTCTTCCTCCAGCTCCTCGTCGTAGCTCGCGCCCGCGGTGTCGATGAACTGGACGGGCAGTTCGGTGAGCGGATCCGCGGTCACGCCGGGCAGGTCGCACAGGCGGTGGCTCGCGACGCTCTCGTGCGCGACCAGCTCACCGCCGTAGAACTCCGCGTTCGAGAAGCCCATGATCGCCGCGTGCATCCGGTGTTGCACGGTCAGCAGTCGCGCCGCGCTCGGCCCGTACAGCGCGATGAGCCGTTCCATGAGGCTGATCGCCAGCCCGCGCTCCGCGGCTTCGGGCGAAATGATCGTTGGCGGCAACTGGCAGTGGTCGCCCGCGAGGACGAGCTTGTTCGCGCGCAGTAGCGGAACCCAGTTCGCCGGCTCCGTCGATTGACACGCCTCGTCAATGACGACGACATCGTAGCGGCGCTGGGCGAGGAGCGTACTGTCGAGGCCGGTGAGGGTGGCGCACACGATCCGCGCCTCGTCCAGCACGCGCTCGACCGCGAGCGCTTCGAGCTTGCGCGCCTCGGAAAGCATGTCGCGTGCTTCCTTGCGGAGCGCGGCCTTCTCGCCCGGCTGCGGCCGTTCCTTCGTCCACTTGTCCGCTTGCCGGAACAGAGCGAAGGCGTCGCGTGCGACCTTCCGTGCCTGCCGCGCGTCCGGGTGCTTCTCCGCGAGGATGTCGATGGCGCGCTCGCGCAGTGCGGGCACGATGCGGGCCGGGTGCCCCAGCCGCACCGGGAGTTCGCCCGCCGCGAGCAGCTTTTCGAGCAGGTTATCGACCGCGTGGTTGCTCGGCGCGCACGCCAGCACCGTGTCGCCGTTCGCGACCGCTTGCCGAATGTACTCGACGACGGTGGTGGTTTTGCCCGTGCCCGGCGGCCCGTGGATGATGGCGATATCTTTCGCCGCGAGCGCGAAGTCGATGGCCGCGCGTTGGGGGGTTAGGTTCTTCTGCCTTTGCTCCCCCCTCCCCGCTCAGGGGAGGGGGCTGGGGGGTGGGGTTGCCTTTCTCTCTTTTCCCCAGCAACACCTCACGCAGTTCCGCCAGCCGGTCGCCGGTCGCGCTGGCGGCGCGGCGGAGTGCGTCTTGTTGGCGCAGGCGCGAGACTTCGTCCGGCGACAGGTCGAGCCGCCAGACGGCTTCGTCGGGCAGGTCGTCGTCGGGCGGGTCGATGGCGACGCCGATCGTCGCGGTGTCGCGGTCGTAGATCACGCCGCGAAACGACGGCATCCGCCGGTTCACGTTCGTCTGGCTCAGTACCACCGGTGAACCGGGGCCGAGGCGCGACGGCGGCAGCGGTTCACCGAGCGTCTTGCGGCCGAAGGTGAGGAGCAACCGCCCGCCGAGGCCGAACTCGGAGTCGCGCAGTACGAGCTTGGTGAGCGTGGAGCCGTCGCCGACGGGCGAGCCTTCTTCCGCCTGTGCGCGGCGGCGCGCTTCTTCCTGTTCCGCTTTCGCTTCGAGATCGAGCAACTTGGAGAGGTTGCCGAAGTGGTCCGCGTCCGTGAAGTCCGCTTTGCCGGCGAAGCGGACGCGCACGGGCTTCTCGTTGAACGTCGCCCCGTCGAGCGCGGCGACCACGGCCGCGGCCTTCGCGTCGGGTATCTCGACGGTCGCCCCGCGGCCGACGAACGCGATCTTGCCGACGTGCTTGCCGTCGAGTTTGGTGGCGTTGCAGATGAACGCGAGGACCGCGCCCGGCATCGGGCGCGGCGGCAGCGGTTCGATGTGGATCAGTGCCATCCGGCCATCATATCAGCGCGACTGGCTGGCGTTGCCGACCGCGACGTGTCGCCAGTGGTTGCTCTGGTTGGCGCGGTAGCGCTTGGCCGCGTCGTCGCGATTCTCCCTCTCGCTGGGCACCGGGTCGGCGTCGTCGGAGCGCGCGAACCCCCACACACACAGCCCGCACGCGATCACCATCGCGGCCAAAACTCGGCGCAGCGTCATCGTCTTCCCTCACCGCGTCCTTGCAAGGTCGGGGAGATAACGTCGGCCGTGTCCGGTGTCAACATGGCGGGCGCTCAAATCGCAGAAAGCGGGTCGCGCTCGTCGCGGCTGGCCCAGGCGGTGATGCCGGGGAAGTCCGTGGCGAACTTCGCGGCCAGGTCTTCGACCGCGGGCCGCTCGGTCGCGTAGTGGCCGGGGAGGATCAGTGCGACGTTCGTCCCGCGCGCGGTCAGCGCGTCGTGGAACCGGACCTCGCCGGTCAGGAACACGTCGGCGCGGCGCTTGATCGCGTCGGACAGGAACTCGCCGGCCGCGCCGCACGCGAGCGCGACCGTGCGCACCGGCCGAGCGGGATCGCCCACGATTTGCACCGCGTTCGCCCTCAGCGTGGTCTTCGCACGGCCCGCCAGTTCGCCTAGTGTTGTGGGCTGTTGAAGCTCGCCAATGCGACCTTCCCCGCCACTCGTACCGGGCTTCAGGGGGTAAACGTCGAACGCCGGCTCCTCGTAGCTGTGGGCCGCGCGCATGGCCGCGACCGCCTCCGCGACGCGGCCCTCCGGTACGACCACTTCGAGCCGCCACTCGGGAACGTCCTCGCGCCGCCCCTTCTGCCCCACGACCGGGTTGCTGGCCTCGGTGCCGTAGAACGTGCCGGTGCCGGCGAGTCGGAAGCTGCACTCGTTGTACTGCCCGATCACCCCGGCCCCGGCCGCGAACACCGCATCCTGCACCTTCTTCAAGTCCGCGTCAGGCACGAACGCGACGAGCTTGCACTGGCGCTTGTCCTCGCGCGGGCGCAGGGGCGCGGCGTTCGTCACGCGGAGCCGCGCGCACAAGGTGTCGTTGATGCCGCCGGTGCAGTTGTCGAACGCGGTGTGCGGCGAGTACACTGCGACGCCCGCGCGGAGTAGCGGCAGCACCGCGGCCCCGTCGCCGCCGGTGGCGACGAGCTTCTTCGCGCCGCGGAACAGCACCGGGTGGTGCGAAACGATGAGCTGCGCGCCCTCGCGCACGGCTTCCGCGGAAACGTCCGGCGTGACGGTGAGGCACGTCATTACCCGTGCTACCGGCGCGGTCGGGTCGCCCAGCAGCAGCCCGACGTTGTCCCATTCCGCCGCGGTGCCACACGGGGCGAACCGTTCGAGGTACGCGGCAAACTCGGCTAAGGTCGGCATGTGAGAAACTCCAGAGGACCGAGACACCAGAAGATTAACCACAAAGGCACGAAGGGCACAAAGAAGACAGGAGTTCAGTTCACACAGACCACTACTTCTCCCTGCTGTCTTCTTTGTGCCCTTCGTGCCTTTGTGGTGATATCTTCTTTCCTCGACCGACGCGCGGGCGGGGTTCGCACCAGTACTCGTTGTCCGCGGTTCACGGGAACACCTGATGCCGGCCGAATCGCTCTTGCTCCGCCTCGCTCTCCGCACGGCGGACGTGCCCGACCGCGACCTGCTCGCGCGGTTCGTGGCGGCGCGCGACGAGGAGGCGTTCGCGGAGATCGTGCGCCGCCACGGGCCGATGGTGCTGGCCGCGTGCCGCCGCGTGACGCACCACCCGCACGACGCGGAGGACGCGTTTCAGGCCGCGTTCCTGGTGCTCGCTCGCCGGGCCGGGCACGTGGCGCGCCCGGAACTGCTGGCGAACTGGCTGTACGGGGTCGCGTACCGGACCGCGCTGGACGCGCGGACCGCGCGCCGCCGGGCCGAGGAGCGACTCGTGCCCGCCGCACCCGAACCGGCCGCCCCGCCGCCGCCCGACGACACGAGCGAGCTGCGCCGGGTGATCGACGAAGAGCTGGCCCAGTTGCCGGACAAGTACCGCACGGCCGTGGTGCTGTGCGACCTCGAAGGGCTGCCCCGCGCGACCGCGGCCACGCAACTGGGCATCCCCGAAGGCACGCTGTCGAGCCGACTCGCCCACGCGCGGAAGGTGCTCGCCGAGCGCCTGACGCGCCGCGGCGTGACCGCGAGCGCCACTGCCATCGCCGCGGCTCTGGGGCGCGACGCACTCGCGGCGACGGTCCCGTACACCCTGACGCACACCACCCTCGCTATTGCCGTGCGAACGCCGCTCGCGGTGTCGCCGGCCGTTTCCTCCCTCACCGATGGAGTGCTCAAGACCATGCTCGCGCACCGCCTCAAACAGACGTTCGGTATCGGCCTCCTCCTGTGCGGGGTGATCGGCGTCGGCACGACGCTCGCCCAGCAGTTCCAAACCGAACTGCCCGCGGACCCGAACGCGCTGCCGCCGGCCGTCGCCGCCGACCCGTTCGACGGGGCCGCGCCGCCGCTGCCCCCGAAGGTCGAACCGAAGAAGTACGCGGCGAAGGGCGTCGAGGACGACGAGGTGCCCTACGGCACGTTTCCCGCGCAGGCCGTCGTGCGCATCGAAGACGGCAAGTTGATCGTGCGGCAGCGAGCGTATTACTACGAACTCGTTCACGTCGCCACGACCGGTAACGCGCGTACGCCGAGCTACCAGGTGGCGACGCAAGTACGGAAATCCGGTGTGAGCGCGACAACACACGACCCGGCCGACGTGTCGGTGTTCGACATGAAGGGGAACCGGCTGTCGGCGAAGGCGTGGAAGGAGATGTTCAAGAGCGACGTTCACGCACTGGTGGCGCACGACGGCAAGCTGCCGAACCCGCGCGAGCTGGTGCTGTTCAAGTCGGACACGCTGCTGGTCGTGCTGCCGGCCCCGCCCGTGCCGACCGCGGTGCCCGCTCTCCCCCCCGCTCACGGCGCGCCCGCAACTCCGCCCGTGCCCCCGATGCCGAACTCGCGGCCGATGGGAATCAAGCCCGCTCAACCGAACACCGTACCATCCGCGCCCGCGCTGCCCGGCACGCCGTTAGTCCCGCCCGTCGAAGGTGGCCCGTTCGCGCCAGACGAGCTGCCGGTGGTGCCATAGGTCGAGCATACCGCTGCGGCTTGCGGCGAACGAAGCCTGCTAATCACTTCTTGCCGATGCTGTACAGGTGGTGGTGGGTGCGGAGGATCAGTTCGTCGCCCGCGACCGCGGGCGAGGCCATGAACCCCGGCGGCGAGGCCTTGATCCCGTCCGCGAGCCGGTTCTCGGAGATCAGGCTGTACTCGCGCGCGGCCTTGACCACGAACGTCTTCCCGCTCTGGTTGCAGAAGTAGACGTTGCCGCCCGCCAGCACCGGGCTTGCGGAGAACTCGCCGTCCAGCCGCTCGCGCCACTGCACGGCCCCGGTCTTGGCGTCGTGACAGGTCGCGATGCCGTCGTCCGAGTTCATGAACACCAGCCCGTTGGCGACCAGCGGCGACGGGCGGCTGCTCACGTCCTTCGCCGCGGTCCACGAGATCGCCTCTTTCGGCACGGCACCGCTCAGGCCGTCCGGCTTCAGCGCCATCAACTTCTTGGTGTGACCACTGTTGACGAACAGCAGCCCGTCGGCCAGCACCGCGCGGGCGGACCCGTTCATGCCGCCGTGCGTGAGCCGCCACAGTTCCTCGCCGGATTTCGGGTCGTAGGCGATGGTGCATTCCGCCGACGGACACACGAGCCAGTCCTTCCCACCCACGGTCAGCAGTACCGGCGTGGCGTAGGCCTTCTTGATGTCGCCGTTGTCGCTGCTGTACTTGATCTTCCGGTCGGTCTTCCATTTCGTCTGCCCGGTCTTCTTGTCGAGCGCGGTCACGTACTGGT
>SXHE01000507.1 GCA_005773755.1 Planctomycetia bacterium | reverse complement strand
GCCCGCCGGTAGCTGCACAACTGAGATGCGCTGAACGTTTCTCAGTTGTGCAGCTACCGGCGGGCTGACGCCGCGCCGCTCGCCAAGATTACAACAGAACGCGCCCCGCGCGCGGTATTGTGGACACATGACCCAAAGTGAGTGGCTGACCAGCACGAACCTGCGCGCGATGATGCACTTCGCCAGCGGCCAGACCGACGCGCGCCGGCTGCGGCTGTTCGCGTGCGCGTGCTGTCGGCAGGTGTGGAACCGGTTCATCGACCCGCACACGGTCGGCGTGGTCGCGGTGGCCGAGGCGTTCGCCGACGGGAAGGTGAGCGAGGCCGCGTTCGCCCGCATCCGCGAGCGCGCGCGCGCCGCAGTCGCGCGGGCGGAACAGGCCCATGCCCCCGGTGTGCCGCCGTATCTGGTTCACGTCGCCCGCGCCGCGGCACACGCGTGTGCCGACGACATCGGCACCGGGGCGATGGCCGCGCGGGTGGCCGCGCTGCACGCCGTTTCCGACTTCCCCCTTCTCGATCCGAACTACGCTTCGGAACTGTCGGCGGAATACCGAGACGAGATGGCGGCGCAGGCCGATCTGTTCCGGGACGTCTTCGGCCCCGATCCGTCGTCGTATCGCGGCGACATCGACCCCCAATGGCTCACGTCCGACGTGCAAGCGCTGGCGCGGGGCATTTACGCCAACCGCGACTTTGGGGCGATGCCGATCCTCGCGGACGCGCTGCAAGATGCCGGTTGTGCCGACGACGACATCCTGACCCACTGCCGTGAAGCCCCGGTCCACGCCCGCGGCTGCTGGGTGGTGGAGATGCTGTTGTGAAATCCGGCCGGATCGCCCGTCCGAAGCCACTTTTCCCGCCCGCGGTCGCCAACGGACCGCGGGCGGCGGCGTTATACCCCTTGAACGGAGCGGGACGGAACTTCCTTCCGGTGCTGGACAACCGGCTGGAGAGGCGGCTAAGGTGAACAGTTACCCCGACACGCCCCGTACCACCGGACCCGCCGCGTGACCCGTGAACCGGTGCCAACCCCGCCCCCCGCGGGCGGCGATGAGGCCGAATGGATCCGGGCCGCCCAGGGCGGCGACCGGTCCGCGTTCGCGCAACTGATCGAGCGCTACTGGGATCGCGTGTACCGCTGGCTGTACCACCTGACCCGCGACCGACACAGCGCCGAAGACCTGACCCAGGAGACGTTCCTGCGAGCACTGGCCGCGATTAAATCGTTCCGAACCGGGAGCAACTTCCGCGCGTGGATCTTCCGCATCGGGCACAACAACTTCGTGAACCAGAAGCGGACCGAGCGGCGGACGAAACACCAACTGCCGGACGACGCGCAGGCCCCGGACCTGAACTCCGCCGAGAGCGCGGCCGAGAACCGCGAGACGCTCGAAGTGGTGCGGCGAGCGGTGGACGATCTGCCCTCCGATTTCCGCGCCGCCCTGATGCTCCGGGTCGATGAGGAGATGTCCTTCCGCGAGATCGCGAAGGCCCTCGGCACGACGGAAGAAACCGCCCGCTGGCGGGTGTTCAAGGCCCGACAGAAGCTGATGAAAGTGCTGTCCCCGGAACTGCTCCCGCCGGGCGCGGTCTCCGAGGAAGCGAAGGAATAGTGGTGACGAGATGAACTGCCAGACGGTGCAAACCCTGATACTGGGACTGCCCGACCCGCGGGAGCTGACGCCCGTGCTGCGCGAGCACGTGCTCGCGTGCGAGGCGTGCCAGGCGTGGGCGAAACAGGCCGCGCGGCTCGAAGCGATCCTCGAACGGCTCCCCGTTCCGCCCGCGCCGGCGGAGAAGAAAGAGGCGCTGCTCGGCGACCTGATGTCGGCCGACCCGGTCATCCAGCCGATGGTCATGCCCGCGACCAGGCCCAGTTTTGGCGCGGTCGCGGTACGGTTCCTCCGCCAGAACGCGACCTACGTTGGCGGCATCGCGGCGGCGCTCCTGGTCGCGGTCGGCATCTACGCCCTGTGGCCGCCCAAGACGCCGATTGCCCCCGAAGTGACGAAGTCGCACAAAGACCCGCGGTTGGAGAAGATGGTGACGGCGAACGCGGCGATGGCCCGCGCGGGCACGCCCGCGAAGCGGCTCGAAGTTCTGGGCGGCATGGCCGACGCCATCGCCACCGACGCCCGCGGCATGGCCCGCATCGCGCCCGCCGACCTGAAGCCGCGGGCCGCGCAGTACGAGAACGTCGTGCGCGACGGCATCCTGCCCCGCGCGAAGGAACTCCAGCAAGCCACACTGGGAATGAAAGCGGAAGACAAGGCCGCGCTCGAAGCGCTGGCCGAGAAGCTCAAAGCGGAGGCGACCGTCGCGGACGCGCTGGCGAAGGAGGTGCCACAGGACGCGCAGCCGGCGCTGACCAAAATCGCCGAGATCGCCCGCGAGGGCGAGACGAAACTGCGGGCCGCCGCCCGCGGGGGAAAGTGAACATGGCTCGTGCCTGCTATCTCCTGTTCGCCTTCACGGTGCTGTCCGCGTGGGCCGGCGCGCAGAACCCCGCCGCGCCCGCGCCGCTCACCGCCGAAGACAAACTGCGCCTGCTTCGGGCCAACGGCACGCTGATCGACACCCTCGTTCGGGACGGCCTGACGCTGTCGAAGGCGACGAACCCCGAGGACCGCGCCACCCAGTGCCGCGGGGCCGCGCTGTCGCTGCTCCGCGCCATCGAAGACGCGGCGAAGGCCGAGGACGCGGAGCGCGTCGCCGAACTGACCGGTCTGTACCGCGAAGTCATCCGCGACGGTTTGTTGCCCACCATCGCCGAGGCCCAGGTCGGCGTGACGCCCGAATCGCCCGCCGGTCAACGGTTGCGCGGCCTGCGCGCGTCCACCACCAACGACCTGACCGGCCTGAAGGCCGCGATCCCCGCGGGCAAGGTCGCCGACAACCCGCGCGTCAAGGACGCGCTCAGGTCTCTGGACGAGATCACCAGTACGCTGAACCGGTAGGCGGACCAAACCCGATGAAT
>SXHE01000506.1 GCA_005773755.1 Planctomycetia bacterium | reverse complement strand
GGTTCGCGATTGAAGAACCGGAGCGCTACACGGCGCGCGGAAGGTTCGGCGCGCGTGCTCCCCCTTCCCTCTTAGGGAAGGGGGCCGGGGGGTTAGGTTCTTCCTACGCCCTCCGTTCAGCTTCCGATTTCCACTCGACGCCCTGAACCCCTTCGGTGCGGTTCAGTTCGCCGATCAGCGCGAGGGCCGCGGCCCCGTCGTTCAGCCGAAGCGTGTACGTCAGGTCAAGGGCCGTGCCCTGCCTGACCGTCGCAACCGCGACCATCTCGATCTCGGTCGCGTGTTTCGCCAGCACAGGTTGGAGGCCGGTCGCGGGATCGACGCCCGTGCCCACGCGCACGATTATGGAGGTCGCGCGTGCGACGGGTGAAGAAACCGAGGGCTTCGCGCCGCTACGTCCCCAAACGGAGAGCATCCACGCCACGAGACCGACAATCGGGATTCCCACGACCGCGACCAGATACGCGCCCGCGCCCGCGGCCATTCCCACCACGACCGCGAAGATCACGAACGCGGTGTCGCGCGTGTCCTCGACCACCGACCGGAACCGCACGATGGACAGCGCGCCAACGAGCGCAAAGGCGCGGGCGATGTTCGACCCGATGACCATGCTCACCATGCCCAGCAGCACGGCCAGCAGGACCATCGTGGCGACGAACGACGCGGACTCGGATCGCGACTTCTTCTGCGTCAGGTAGTACGACAGGCCGGCGGCGGTCCCGAACGCCGCGGCGAACGACAGGCGCAGGACGATGTCGTCCCACTCCAGCGGGCGGGCGTCGGGAATCGGATCGGTGAAGGGGTTCGAGTCGCCCGCCTGCTTCGCTTCGCCGGCACCCTTAGCCATCGGCGCGCGCCCCTTCCGCCACTTGCGGCTTCGGCGCGGCCAGGCCCGCGGCCTGCACGAACGTCCGGTATTTCGAGAACGGGGCCGGCGCGAGCGCCAGGTCCGCGACGATCCCCTTGAACAGGGCCGGCATCGCGGTGCGGAACTTGAACTCGGTGACGACGAACTGCGGCACGATGGGGGCCACCGGGCCGACCGGGAGCAGTTCCCACTCGTGCGCCAACACGCCGCGGATGTTGCGGTCGAAGGTGAGGCGCACGGTGCCGCCGTCCGCGGTGCCCAGGTACGCCACCCGCTCGTAGGCGACGCGGCACACCGGGGCCAGTTGTTTCTCGATCAGTTGGCTGTGGAACCACTCGCTCGCCCACTCGCCGTTGAGTGCGGGCGCGGCGAGGTCGGGCACTTCCTGGGCGTCGATCTTGCTGCGGTGCTTGCGCACCTTCTCGCCGTTCTTGGTCTTGCGCTCGACGAACACCGGGCCGGTGACGCCGTACCGCCGGACCCGGAACTTGTCGCGGTCGTAGCCCTCGGTGCGGTAGAACACGTCGAAGTTCGGCGTGTCCGTGTAGACGCTGGTGGTGAGGTACGCGTTGCCCATCGCGGGGTCGGCGTAGGGGTCGAGCGCGAGCTTGCCGGTCACGCGCGCGACCACCTCCCGCACCTGATCTTCCGTGAGCAGGAACTTGACCTCGAACGCGGTGGCGGTGTTGGCCTCCGCGCCGGGGCCGAACAGCGACGGGGATTCCAACCCGGTCGCCGACGCGGGCGCGACGCACGCGCCCCTCGAACAGTCCGACAACTCCGACATTCTCCGAACTCCTTCACCCGTTCTTCACGAAACGGGAACCAAGTGATTAAACGGATTCGGCGCGCGCGGGCGACACTCGCGCGGCGCGTACGGCGGGGTCACTCCACGACCGGGCAGCACGTGCGGAGAGGGGGACCGGGTCCGCGGGGCGGGCAGCGACTTCCGAGTGTACCCGAAAGCTAACGATCCAGTCTACCGTGACCTCACACGGCGCTCACACACTTTTCACTTACGAAGTCGCGAGGCCCACACTGATGGTCGCGCCGCGACCGCCGCCGGGCAAGCCTTTCCACATAAAACACTCACCGGTCCTTCATCGTTCGTTTATGATGATTGCCGCTATCTCCCATCAATACCAGCGGATCACGTCTCGAGGTCACGCCATGAGCGGACGGTTTTGGCTCTCGGCCGCCAGCGCGCTCGCGCTCGCCGCGCCTGTGTTCCTCTGGACGCCCACGTCGGCAAGCGCCGCGCCGGACGAACCCAAGAAGGTCGAGCCGAAGAAAGCGCCGAAGCCGCCGGCCGGGGCCGACGTGTTCGGCCCGGACAAGGTGTGGCAGTTCCACCTGACGGTGACCGCGGCCGAGTACACCGCGATGCAGCCGGCGCAGGGCGGCGGGTTCGGGTTCCCGCCCCCGCCGAAGGTCGAGAAGAAGCCCGGCGACCGCGAGACCCACCGCAACGCCTTCAACATGGAACTGCCGTGGGCGGTCGCGTCCGTTTCCGCCGAGGGGAAGACCATCGAGAAGGTCGGCGTCCGGTACAAGGGCAACTCCACCTACCTGAGCACCAACCGCGGGCTGAAGCGGTCGTTCAAGGTCGATCTGGACAAGTACGAGGACGCGGCCCGGTTCCACGGGCTGAAGTCGCTGACCCTGAACTGCGGCGTGATGGACACGACCAAGAGCCGCGAGGCGCTGGCGTACTCGATCTACCGCGCCGCCGGCGTGCCCGCGCCGCGCACCGCGTTCGCCGAGGTCAGCGTGACCGTTCCCGGCAAGTACGACAAGGAGCACGCCGGCCTCTACACGCTCGTCGAGAGCGTGGACAAGAACTTCCTCAAGCTCCACTACAAGACCGACGCCGGCCTGCTGATGAAGCCGGAGCGCATTCGCGGCCTCGACTACCTGGGCGAGGACTGGGCCCGCTACAAGGACAACTACCAGCCGAAGCGCGACGCCACCGCCGACGAGCAGAAGCGGCTCAAGGCGTTCACCAAACTGGTGAACCAGGGCACCGACGCCGAGTTCAACAAGGAGATCGCGGGCTTCCTCGACGTGGACGCGTTCCTCAAGTACATGGCCGCGACCGCGCTCACCGCGAACCTCGACAGCTTCTTCACGCTGGGCCACAACTACTGCCTGTACCTGCACCCCGACACCAAGAAGTTCCACTTCATCCCGTGGGACGTGGACCTGTCGATGGCGAACTTCGGCATCTTCGGCACGAAGGACGAGCAGATGAACCTGAGCCTGACCAAGCCCTACGCGACGAACCGGCTCGCGGACCGGCTGATGGCGAACAAGGAGATCGCGGACAAGTACCCGGCGATCCTGAAAGAGGTCGTGACAAAGGCGTTCGTGAAGGACAAGCTGCTGGCCGAGGTCGCGGCGTACGACAAGCTGCTGAAGCCGCTGATCGAGAAGGAGACGAAGGCGATCACGGCGCGCAAGGAACCGGTCGGCCCCGCCGGGTTCGGCGGCGGGCTGTTCGGCCAGCCGTCCCCGGACCTGACGAAGTTCGTCGAGAAGCGGTCCGAGTCGATTGCCGCGCAACTGGAAGGGAAGAGCAAGGGGTTCACGCCGGCGGCGTTCGGGTTCGGCCAGCCGCCCGGCGGCGGGTTCCAGCGCCCCAAGCCGGGCGACGTGCTCCCGCCCAACGTGCAGACGCAGCTCCAGTTGACCGAGAAGCAGAAGGCGGAGCTGGCCGAGTTGCAGAAGAAGGTCGACGCGGAGCTGGAAAAGTTGCTCACACCGGAACAGCGGTCGCAGTTAAAGCGCTTGCGCGACGGCGGTGGCGGCTTCGGCCCGCCGAAGTTCTAACTCAGGGCCGCGCGAGCCGTGTCCGCGCGTTGGCTCGCAGCCCCGGAGGGGCGACCGATGGTAGCCCAGGGTGGAGCGAGGCTCTGCGAGCGCAACCCTGGGTAGCGCGGTGAAAATGCCCGAAGCCCCGGAGGGGCGACAGGAACCCTTCGCGGTTCGCTCCTGTCGCCCTTCCTGGGCTTCATCTCGTTTCGCGAACGTGACCCCAGGGTTGCGCTCGCAGAGCCTCGCTCCACCCTGGGCTACCATCGGTCGCCCC
>SXHE01000505.1 GCA_005773755.1 Planctomycetia bacterium | reverse complement strand
GCCCGCCCGACTTCGCCTCGGGGATCACCCCCTGCATCAACTCCCACTGCTCGTCCGTCAGGTCACTCGGGTACGCCTTCCGCTTCGCGACTTCGTCCATGACTACGCTCCTCAGGTCGGGAGCGCGTATCATGTTCGTGACTGCCGTTTACTTCAACGCCACTTTTCGGATAGCCTCTCAGCCCTGTCTCTCGGTCGGGTTGTACGCGGAGTGGCAGGACGTGTTGACGCGCGCGGATAATGTTCCTGCGGGCCTCAACCGCGAAGACGTTCTGGCCTTCGTGCGCTACCTTGCCGGCCAGTCGCATTTACAGGAAATCCACTTCCTGTGGCGGCCGTTCTTGCCGGACCCCGACGACGACATGGTTCTGGAACTGGCGGTTGCCGCTGGCTGCCCGCGTATAATCACCCACAACGTCAAGGACTATCGCGGCTCGGAACAATTCGGCGTTATCGCGACGACTCCCGGCGAGTTCCTGTACCTCATCCGAAAGCGACCATGAACACCTTGACCATCGAACTTCCCGACTCGCTGGCGAAACGAATCGAAGCGCTCGCGGCTCAAGAAGGCTATTCGGTCAGTCAGTTTCTCGCCAGTGCTGCCGGGGAGAAATTGGCGGTGGTGCTGACGATGGACTACTTGCGCCGCGAAGCGAGCGCCGGTCGGCGCGAGGACTTCGAGAAGTACCTGGCCGCGGTGCCCGACGTTCCGCCGCCGGAGACCGACCGTCGCGCATAGTGGCCGCTCCTGTCGCGTCGGGTATGTTCACTCCTTCTCTCTCCGAACATCCAATCGTGACCGCGAACCACGGCGGGCCGGGCGCGCGGCGTGATAGAATGACGGGAACCGACAGGGGACCGCGCATGACCACCGCCACCGCCGAACCGGTCGCCGAACGAGTGGCCACCGGACTGGAGTCGTTCGCCGACGTCGCGCGGCGGCTCGGCGGCATCTCCCCGGATCGCATCATCTGGCTCCCGCGGCCCGCCACCGAAGAAGACTGCGTTCACCACTGCGAGCGACACGGCCCGGCCGAACTGATCGACGGCTTCCTGGTGGAGAAGGCGATGGGCTACCGCGAATCGCTGCTGACCGTGGCCCTCATCCGGTTCCTCGCGAACTTCATCCTGCCCCGGAAACTCGGTCTCGTCGGCGGGCCGGACGCGATCATGCGGCTCCGCGGCGGGCAACTGCGGCTGCCGGACGTGAGCTTCGTGACCTGGGAGCGGCTGATCGCGACGGACGCGCACAACAAGAAGGTGGCCCCGCTCGCCCCGGACCTCGCCGCCGAGGTGCTGTCCGAGAGCAACACCCGCGCGGAGATCGAGCAGAAGCGCCGCGAGTTCTTCAAGGCCGGCACGAAACTGATCTGGGTGATCGACCGCGCCGCGCGCACGGCCGAGGTGTACGCGGACCCGAAGCGCCCGGACGACATGACGCTGCTGCGCGAAGGTGACACGTTAGACGGCGGCTCCGTGGTGCCCGGCTTCGCGCTCCCGCTCGCGGACCTGTTCGCCGACATCGAGCCGCCCGCGCCCGCGGCACCAGACACCAACTGACGCGCGCCTCACCTTCAGACTTGCACGACCGTGCCGGATCGTTTCCAATACAGTTCGGCTGTTCCATCTCACGGTTCCGCCCGTGTCATTCGGCAGGTGTCATCATGCGGTCACGTCGTCGGGCGTTCACGCTGATCGAATTGTTGGTCGTCATCGCGATCATCGCGATCCTGATCGGGTTGCTGTTGCCCGCGGTGCAAAAGGTGCGCGAGGCCGCCGCGCGCATGGCCTGCGCGAACAAGCTCAAGCAGGTCGCGCTCGCGTGCCACAACTACGAGAGCGCCAACCAGAAGCTGCCGCCGGCCGGCGTCGGGTACGGGTGGTGCATCGTCAGCGGCGGGTACACCGGCGACCCGCAGGTGTACAACATGAACGGCCTCGTGCTGCTGCTCCCGTACATCGAACAGACCGGCCTCGATGCGCAGCTCAACAAGCAGTCCGCGTTCGGCAACCAGAAGACCGGCTACTGCTGCTCGTATGTGGGTAACACGAGCGGCACGCTGGTCGGCGACGCGACCACCAACGGCAACGGCGCGCGGATGGCGACCCTGATCGCCACGTTCAAGTGCCCCTCCGATTCCGGCCCGCAGATGCAGGGGGCCAGCGGGCCGTACGGCCCCGGTGGGAGCCTCGACGGGGCGAAGACCAACTACGACTTCATCACCTCACAGAGCGATTTCAACTGCAACTACTGGCGGCTCGCGGGGGTGAACAAGTACGCCTTCGGCGAGAACAGCACCACCCGCCTGACGGACATCGGCGACGGCACCAGCAACACGTTCATGCTCGGCGAGACCACGCTGGCGGTCTACAACGGGCGCACCGCCTCGTGGGGCTATCGCGGGTGGGTGATGACCGGCATCGACCCGAACGCCGGGATCAACGACTGGAGCTACCCGGTTTCGGGGTTCGTACCGATCCCCGGCCGGCTGGGGAGCTGGGGTCGGGCCGGAAGCATGCACACCGGCGGCGCTCAGTTCGCGATGGCCGATGCGTCGGTCCGGTTCGTGAAAGAGTCCACGTCGCGCCCGATCCTGCGCCAGGTCGCCACCATCAACGAAGGCATCAGCGCGAACCTCGACTGATCCACGGGACACGGCACATGCGCCGCGCTTCGATGCTACTCCTGACCGTCGCGGTCGCGGCCCTCGCCGGGTGCGGCGGGGGCACGGACGGCCTCGTCCCCGCGACCGGCACGATCACGGTGGACAACAAGCCCGGGGCCGGGGCCGTGGTCGAGTTCGTGCCGAAGCCCGGCACGCCCGGCAACGGCGGCACCGCCTTCGCAGACGACAGCGGCCGGTACGAGATCGCCACGCCACAGGGGAAGAAGGGGCTGGCCCCGGGCGAGTACAAGGTGGTGGTCAGCTACCGGCGCAACGCGGACGGCTCCGCGCCGGACCCGAACGTGCCGCCGATCGAGTCGAGCGCGTCCGAGTGGCTGCCGAAGAAGTACAGCGACCGCGAGGCGACCCAACTGAACGCGACCGTGACCGCCGACGCGAAGCCGCACGACTTCGCCGTTCAGACCGGCAAGAAGAAGTAGGGTGGTGCCGAGTCTTCGAGGCCACCCACGCCTTTACTCTCTCACCCACAGGAAGAAGCCGAGGTTGGCGATCGCGCCGCTCTGGTCGAACTGCTTGCCGCCCTTGCTGTCGAACCGCTTCCCGTAGATGCCGATGACGAACTCGCCCTCGCCGCGCTTCATGTCCTCCGCGCGCGGCTTGCGGCTCTGCTCCCCGTACCACTCGCTGACGTAAGAATCTTCGACGACGAGGTGCTTCGCGCCGCGCTTCATGAACGTGAGCGCGATTCCTTCCATCGCGCCGCCGCCGGCGATGTGCGCCCCGCCGACCACATAGCCGTCGCGGGCCTTGACGGTAATCACCGGCTTCTCGGTAAACCCGTAAGCGGTGCCGAACTTCTCGCCGGTGGAAGTGAGCCAGATCGGGCGCAGGTACGAGATGACGTCGGTTTCGCCGGCCTTCCCGAGTCCGAGTTCGAAGCCGACGAGCACGGCCCCGTCTTCGCGATACTCGCGGTAGTCGTTCCCCCCGAACGCGCCACCTTCGGGCCTGGATTGCCGAAGCCCGGCCTTCGGCGTCTTCGGCTCTGGCGGCTGAGGCGGTTGCGGCTGCGGGTTCGGGTTGTTCGGCTGCGGGTTCGGGTTGAACGGCTGGGGATTGGGCGTGAAGTTGCCGCCACCGGAAT
This sequence comes from Planctomycetia bacterium, assembly GCA_005773755.1. GTDB lineage: Bacteria > Planctomycetota > Planctomycetia > Gemmatales > Gemmataceae > Gemmata. The sequence continues at coordinate 5,345 of SXHE01000505.1, read as the reverse complement.
CGTCGTTGCGACTGATCCTGTTGGGGTCGTTCGCGGCCCGCCGCTTGGCTTTCAGGATGACGACGCCGACCGCAATACAGATGAAGAACGCGACGCCCAGGAAGCTCGCGGCCATCGACCCCGTCGAGGGGTATTCTTTCTTAGACTTCCGACCCATGACGTTCACCGAGGACGAGTGGCGAGGCGGGTGGTCGGTACTGGTTGTATCTTCGCCCGACCACCGCGGCCAACTCGACCTGAACGGCCGGAAAGCGGGAGCGTGTGATTCACGGCAGTAGAATACCGGTAGGCCCTCCCCATTCTGGAGCTTACCGCGATGTCTGCGATGACGATGACCGAGAAGATTTTGGCCCGCGCCAGCGGCAAGAGCAGCGTCGCGCCCGGCGAGAACGTCTGGGCCAATGTCGATGTGCTGATGACGCACGACGTGTGCGGGCCGGGCACGTTCGGCGTGTTCAAGAAGGAGTTCGGCAAGGACGCGAAGGTGTGGGACAAGGACAAACTCGTCCTCATCCCGGACCATTACATCTTCACCAAAGACGCGATGGCGAACCGCAACGTCGATGTCCTTCGCCAGTTTGCGAAGGAACAGGACATCAAGTACTTCTACGACGTCGGGACCGAGAGCTACAAGGGCGTGTGCCACATCGCGCTGCCCGAAGAGGGCCACACGCGGCCCGGCGAGGTGCTGCTCGGGACCGACAGCCACACCTGCACCGCGGGCGCGTTCGGCGAGTTCGCCACAGGCATCGGCAACACCGACGCGGGGTTCGTCCTCGGCACCGGCAAGCTGTGGCTCAAAGTGCCGCCGACGATGCGGTTCGTGTTCCACGGGAAGATGCCGCCGTACCTGATGGCGAAGGATTTGATCCTCGCGGTCATCGGCGACATCGGCGTGGACGGGGCCACCTACCGCGCGATGGAGTTCGACGGCGACGGCGTGTACGCGCTCAACATCGAGGAGCGCATGACGCTGTGCAACATGGCGATCGAGGCCGGCGGCAAGAACGGCATCATCGCCGCGGACCAGGTCACGTTCGACTACGTCAACAAGCGGAACGCCGGGCAGAAGCCGTACACGGCTGTGAAGACCGACCCCGGCGCGCAGTTCATCTTCGAGAAGGTGTACGACGTGTCGAAGATGGAACCGGTGCTCGCCAAGCCGCACTCCCCCGACAACAAGGCGAACGTGAGCGCCGTGAAGGGCACGAAGCTGGACCGCGCGTACATCGGCAGTTGCACCGGCGGCAAGCTCACCGACTTCAAGGCCGCGGCCGGAATCCTGAACGGCAAGACGGTGAAGATCGACACGTTCGTTGTGCCCGCGACAACAGAAGTGGCGCGCGGCCTGGACTCCGAGAAGATCGGCGGCAAGTCGCTGCGCGACATCTTCCTCGCGGCCGGCGCGAAGATCGGCGACGCCTCGTGCGCCGCGTGCCTGGGCGGGCCGTCGGACACCTTCGGCCGGCTGAACACGCCGATCAGTTGCATCAGCACGACCAACCGCAACTTCCCCGGTCGCATGGGCCACAAGGAGGCGCAGGTGTTCCTCGCCAGCCCGCTAACAGTGGCCGCCAGCGCGCTGGCCGGCACCATCGCGGACTGCCGCGACCTTCTGGTATGATGGGTCGTATCCAACGGAGGACCGAGCGATGAACGCGACGACGATCACGACGACAATCACCATTACCGACCCGGACCTGCTCGCAAAGCTCGCCGCGGCCGAAGGGCAGATCGTGTTCCGCGGGCCGACCGGGGAACACGTGAAGACCACCGAGACGGTACCCGCTGACGCGCTCCCGCCGGGAGCGCGGTCGCCGTTCACCGACGAGGAAATCGAGGCGGCCCGGCAAGAGCCGGATAGCGAGGTTACGCTCACCGAGTTCTGGAAAAAGGTCCAGGCCGGGGAGTGGAAATAAAGTACACCGTGAAGTACAAGAAGAAGGCGCTGGACCAACTCGCGAACATTTTGGAACGCCTCTGCGGATCAAGCCGGCGTAACGGCCGCGGCGCACTGGCTCGAACAAGCGGTTGGCACGCGCCCGCGGTCATTCGGAGAGTCGCGAAAGTCGCCTCAGGTACGAGTCGCGCACCACCCGCCGCTCGGCGTCGAGTTTGAGATCATCGAAGACGACAAGAAGGTTCGTATCCTGCGCGTGTGGGTCGTCACTTAACCCGCAAGGTACACCCATGCCCCGCGTCTTCGCACTTCTCGCCCTACTCTTCTGCACAGTGGGCGCGCCCGCGGCCGACGCGCCCAAGCCCGAAGACTTCGTCACGGTGCAGAAGGGCACGCTGCCCATCATCCTGTCCGCGCCGCACGGCGGGCGGATGAAGGTGCCGGACGTGCCGGAGCGCGTCGGCAAGGGCGTGACGAACTTCCAGACCGTCCTCGACAGCAACACCGCGGAGCTGACCGAGAAGCTCGCGGCCGAGATCGAGAAGGAATTGAAGGGCAAGCCGTGGGTCGTGATCGCCCGGTTCGAGCGCAAGATCGCCGACGTGAACCGCGCGCCGAAGGACGCTTACGAATCGGACAAGGCCAAGCCCTTCTACGACGCCTACCACGACGCCCTTGCCACCGCGTGCAAGACCGTGAAGGACAAGTTCGGTCGCGGGCTGTTGCTCGACATCCACGGGCAGGCCGTTCACCTCGACGCCATCTGTCGCGGCACGCAGAACTTCAAGACGGTGACGCTGCTCAAGGAGCGCGAGGGGTTCTCCGCGATCAGTGGCAAGTACAGCGTGCTGGGCCGCATGGAGCGCAACGGCTACAAGGTGATGCCCGGCGGCGAGGAGCCGAACGATACCAAAGAGGTGCCGAAGTTCGCCGGCGGGCACATCGTCGCCACCTACGGCAGCCACACGGCCTACGGCATCGACGCGATGCAGATCGAACTCGGCTCGAACTTCCGCACCAGAGAAAAGTACCCGACCACGGCGAAAGACCTCGCGGATTCGGTCCGCGTGTTTTACGATGCGTACTTGAAGGACGCGAAGAAGTAGCGTCCCCACCCGACTGAGGAGCGCGTCCGTGGACACACCCGTTTCGCGCCGCGAGGCGCTGGCCCTGGCCGCGACGACCGCAACCGCCGCACTCGCGCACGCCGCGCCGGTGCCGAAGGGCAAGGTTGATGATTCGTCGTGGGTCGGGAAGACCGTGCTGCCGAAGAAGCCGGACCCGCTCGCGTACTACCCCGCGCCGCCCGACTTCGGCGACGTGACCGAACTCGCGCGCCAGCTTTTCGGGGCCTCGTGGGAGGTCAAGGCCGAGAAGGGCACGCGCGTCGAGGTGGTCGAAGACGGTCTCGCCTCGTGGGTCGAGAAGGAACTGGTCGTGCCGCTCGCCGAGGCCACCGAGTTCTACACGAAGGCGATCCGCGAGAACGACCAGGACGCCTACTCGTACAACTTCCGCGGCTGGGCGAAATACCTACTCGGCAAACCGACCGACGCGATCAAGGACTTCGATTCGTTCCTCGCGCTGGTTCCGGTCGAGTTCCCGATTCACCGCGTGGTCGGACTGAGCAACCGCGGGCTGGTGCTGGCCGAGACCGGCAAGTTCGACGCCGCTCTCGCGGACCTGGACGAGGCGGTCAAGTTCGGGCACGCGATCGCGCAGCTCAACCGCGGCTGGGCCTACGAGCTGAAGGGCGACTACCGCAAGGCGGTGGAGGACTATACGAACCTGTTGGTCGGCATCCCGACGCACGCGCTGGGGCTGAACAACAAGGCGTGGCTGCGGGCGACGTGCCCGGAGGCGGCGCACCGCGACGGCAAGGAGGCCGTGAAGCTGGCGAAGCAGGTGTGCGAGCAGACCGGCAACCGCGAGGGCATGTACCTCGACACGCTGGCCGCCGCGCACGCCGAAGCCGGTGAGTTCGCGGACGCGGTGAAGGCTCAGGAGCGCGCGCTCGAAGACAAGGGCTACGCCAAGAAGTACGGCAGCGACGCCCAGAAGCGGCTCCAACTCTACAAGGACAAGAAACCCTATCGCAGCGCGCCGCTGAAGTGACGAGCCGCGAGCGGCGATTGTTGCCCAGAACCTTTCCGCGCCGCGCGTGTCCTTCCGGCACACACTGGGAGGTTCGCCATGTCCGCGCCACGCAAAAAGATGCTCGCCACGCGCGACGACCTGTTCGTCGTCCACGACTTCCTCACGCCCGAAGAGTGCGACTACTACACCGTCCTCAGCGAGTCGGTCGGCTTCGGCGACGCGCCCATCACCACGATGAGCGGCCCGGTGATGCGGAAGGACATCCGCAACAACGACCGCGTGATGATCGACGACCGGCGGATCGCCGACACGATCTGGGACCGCCTGCGCCCGCTGTTCCCAGAGCGCGTGCAGTTCTGGGCTCCGGTGGGGCTGAACGAGCGCTGGCGGTTCTACCGCTACGATCCCGGCCAGCAGTTCGACTGGCACTTCGACGGCGCGTACGAGCGCAACGCGCGGGAGCGCAGCGCGTTCACGTTCATGATCTACCTGAACGGCGGCGTGGCCGGCGGCGCGACCGAGTTCAACCTGCGCTCGCACGGCGCGACGCAGAACGACGACCCGATCGTGCGCGTGCAGCCGGAAGCGGGCAAAGCGCTGATCTTCCCGCACCGCATCTACCACCGCGGCGCGCCGGTCGCCGACGGCCGCAAGTACGTGATGCGCACGGACGTGATGTGCCGCTGGGCCGGCGCGGAGTGACGCGCATTTGACGAGCCGGAAGCGTGAGCGACGGACAACGTGATCCGTCGCTCACGCTTCCGGCTCGTCAACATGCGGCGTGATGATCTTCAGTTCGGGCAGTTCGACGGGAGGCGGCTCGGCCGCGGGCTCCTCTGGCGGCGCTTGCGGTTCCGGTGCCGCTTGCGGTTCCGGTGCCGCTTGCGGTTCCGGTGCCGGTGTCACTTCAAGTGCGGCAACCGGCTCGCTCGGCGCGGGCGCTTCGGGTGCCGGTTCCGGCGCGGGTGCTGGTAGCACCTCCACGACCGGCGCGGGGTCGGGCGCGGGTTCCGGCTCCGGTGCCGCTTGCGGCTTCGCGACCGGTTCCGGCGCGACTTCCGCGAACAGCTCCGCGATCGGGTGCGCGTCGGCCTGCTCGAACCCTTCCTCCGCGCTCAACTCCTGCGGCGCGAATCCCACGTGCTGCGCCGGCGGCGCGAGCAACTGCGCCGCGGCGAACGCGCTCGCTTCGCTCATCAGCGCTGCGGCGGTCGCGCGCTCGTTCTGCGTGTTGGTCTTCAGCTTCTGAACGTACCGCTGCGCCTTCAGATCGGTAATCTTGTTCGACTGCACCGCGGCGAACTCGAAGTGTGTCGGCTCGAAGGTGGCGGCCTCGCCCGCGCCCGCG